>NZ_JAKRFU010000028.1:0-57269 GCF_022347845.1 Pseudoalteromonas sp. McH1-42
CAAGCTCCAAATAAAAGAAAGCCCGATTCGAAAGAGTCGGGCTTTTTTGCGTCTGGAGTAGTTTAAAGAAGCTGTAGATAGAATAGCATCGCCTATTCATCCATGAAGCTGGGTTGGATGGTGCATGCAGTACTTAGCAACCTTTGGGGACACGTTCCTGTGGAGGGGTCTTTTTTGCGCTGTGAATAGGTCTGTGTTCTCTACAATAGCTCATTTCACTTTGCACTTGATTGTCGCGTCGCTCGGTAAGTACTGTTTCATATAGATGTTAGTCACTTTATGCGTGGAGCCTCAAGATATAGTGAGCTATCAGGGTAGGTAATAGAATGCGAGTTTGAGGTTCACGCAGAATAACCGTTGCGAAAAAATGATAACTGTATATACTCACAGTAAATGCACTGTATGGAAAACCAGTTATATGCGACCACTCACCAAACGACAAGAACAAGTTTTTGAACTCATAAAAGTCTTCATCAAAGATACCGGCATGCCTCCGACTCGGGCAGAGATTGCTGAGTCGCTTGGGTTTCGGAGTGCGAATGCTGCAGAAGAGCACTTAAAAGCGTTAGCGAAAAAGGGTGTTATAGAAATGGTACCAGGTGCAAGCAGGGGTATTCGGCTAGTAGAAAATGAACCTGAACAACTAGGGTTACCCTTAGTTGGTCGAGTTGCTGCCGGAGAGCCCATTCTTGCTCAGGAGCATATTGAGAGTCACTGTTCAGTAGACCCGGCAATGTTCCACCCCGCGGCCGATTATTTGTTGCGCGTTAATGGCATGAGTATGAAAAACATCGGCATTATGGATGGAGACCTACTTGCAGTGCACCGCACTCAGGTTGTGAATAATGGCCAGGTTGTCGTTGCTCGTGTAGAAGAAGACGTCACGGTTAAGCGCTTCGAAAAGTTAGGGAAGAAAGTCTATCTACATGCTGAAAACGAGGACTTCTCGCCCATTGAAGTTGATTTAGAACAACAGAGCTTTTCGGTAGAAGGCCTGGCGGTCGGTGTTATCCGAGGTGATATTTAATTAATTCCCGTGCGCAGCCTGGTTTGCCTTTTCTGGGCTGTTTTTACTTCTTGTATACACTTTTAAGTGACCATATCAATTGCGCTTGTATATAAGTGACTCCTAACAAACAGCTATTTTTCAATTATTTCCCCGCCTGAAAAACAAAATCTACACGAGACAAAAACTTGCTAAACGGTCAAATTTTGACTAGTTGTTAAATGGTCGTGCAGTACTCATGGGATAACCCAAGTGAAATGACAGTCATCCGATAATAAGAACCGTTGCTTCTCACGCTCGAAGCAATTGAGGGAGACGTCTAATGAAAATAGCCAAACTCATCACGATTGCGATGTGTTTATGTGTCAGTATGCTCACGCTCGCAAGCGACTACAACATGCGTACAGGCGTAACTGACATCAGTAATCAGGTTTATCAGTTACACATGACCATCTTCTGGATCTGTTGTGTAATAGGGCTGATTGTCTTTTCGGTCATGTTTTGGGCACTGATCCATCATCGGCGTTCTAAAGGCGCGGAGCCCGCGCAGTTTCATGAAAGCACTAAAGTTGAAATCCTCTGGACTGCTATCCCATTTTTAATTTTGGTTGCTATGGCTGTGCCTGCGACAAAAACACTGATCGCAATGGAAGACACTGATAAGGCAGATCTGACGATTAAAGTTACCGGATCGCAGTGGAAGTGGCATTACGAATATTTGGGTCATGATGTCGATTTTTATTCCTTAATGTCTACGCCAAGAGCCCAGATAGACAATATGGAAAGCAAGACTGAAAACTATCTGTTGGAGGTCGATAAGCCGCTGGTGATCCCGACGGGTAAGAAAGTGAGGTTTTTACTGACTTCTGATGATGTGATCCATTCCTGGTGGGTACCTGACTTTGCGGTAAAAAAAGATGCTAATCCAGGGTTCATTAACGAAGCTTGGACAAATGTCAATGAGCCCGGCACCTATCGAGGCCAATGTGCAGAGCTGTGCGGCAAAGATCATGGTTTTATGCCAGTTGTCGTCGAAGCCAAGCCCGAGGCGGAATTTCAGGCATGGCTTGCCAACGAAAAAGCGCAAAGAGAGCTTGCCGCGCAGCAAGAGGCCGCGCTTTTGGACCAAACACTCAGCAAAGATGAGTTAATGGCGACGGGAGAGCGTGTTTACATGGCCTACTGCGCAGCATGTCATCAACCCACAGGGCTCGGTCTGCAAGGCGTGTTTCCTGCCTTAAAGGGGAGCGCTATGGTCACCGGCGATCTGCAAGCACACATTGAAATTATTATGGACGGACGCCCTGGCACTGCGATGCAGGCTTTTGCGAAGCAGTTGTCATTAAAGGAAGTGGCCGGAGTTATCACTTATAAAAGAAATAGCTGGGGGAATGATACCGGGGAAGTTATTCAACCTAGCCAAATACAAGCTTACCTTGACGGCAAACAGGAGGAAGCCAAATGACTTCGAGTACACAGCAGGCTGCTCATGAACAAGAGCATGAACATGAACATCATGGCCCGGCAACTGGTATCAAGCGTTGGCTTTTTACGACAAATCATAAAGACATAGGATCTTTGTATTTGTTGTTTTCTTTGTTGATGTTCCTGATTGGCGGCGGTATGGCAATGGTTATTCGGGCAGAATTATTCCAGCCAGGCCTTCAGCTCGTTGACCCACACTTTTTTAATCAAATGACCACAGTGCATGGGTTGATTATGGTATTTGGTGCTGTGATGCCTGCCTTTACAGGCCTGGCAAACTGGATGGTACCTATGATGATCGGTGCGCCTGATATGGCACTGCCACGGATGAATAACTGGAGCTTTTGGATTCTGCCTTTCGCTTTTCTCATATTGCTTGCCTCATTGTTTATGGAAGGTGGTGGTCCGGCCTTTGGCTGGACCTTCTATGCACCGCTCTCCACAACTTATAGTAACGACAATACAGCATTATTTGTGTTCGCAGTGCATATCATGGGGGTCAGCTCCATTATGGGCGCTATCAATGTGATCGTGACGATAGTGAACATGCGTGCGCCCGGTATGACATGGATGAAGCTTCCTTTGTTTGTCTGGACTTGGCTAATTACGGCATTTTTATTAATTGCTGTGATGCCCGTGTTAGCGGGTGCCGTTACCATGGTTTTAACAGACAAGTATTTTGGCACAAGTTTCTTCGATGCTGCAGGCGGAGGTGACCCTGTGATGTTCCAGCATATTTTCTGGTTTTTTGGTCACCCGGAAGTATACATTATGATTTTGCCGGCTTTTGGCGTGATCTCTACCATAGTGCCTACGTTCTCAAGAAAGAAGCTTTTTGGATATGCTTCTATGGTATATGCGACTTCCTCCATCGCACTGTTATCCTTCATCGTGTGGGCACACCATATGTTTACTACAGGTATGCCATTGGCCGGTGAGCTTTTCTTTATGTATGCGACCATGCTGATCTCTGTGCCGACGGGTGTGAAGGTGTTCAACTGGGTGGCCACAATGTGGCGAGGTTCTATCAGTTTTGAAGTCCCAATGCTGTTTGCTATCGCCTTTATTGTGTTGTTTACACTCGGTGGCTTTTCCGGTTTGATGTTGGCCATCACCCCTGCTGATTTCCAATATCACGACACTTATTTTGTGGTAGCACATTTTCACTACGTCTTGGTTACGGGGGCCGTCTTCTCTATCATGGCGGCTGCCTACTATTGGCTACCTAAGTGGACTGGTTACATGTATAGCGAGTCATTGGCCAAGTGGCATTTTTGGTTGTCTCTGGTTAGTGTGAATATCCTATTTTTTCCAATGCATTTTGTGGGGCTTGCGGGAATGCCACGACGTATCCCAGATTACGCGCTGCAGTTTGCGGACTTCAATGCTCTGATCAGTATCGGTGGCTTTGCATTTGGCTTATCGCAGTTACTATTTGTGGCTGTGGTATTTAAATGCATCGCAGGTGGTCAGCGAGCGCCTGCTAAAGTATGGGATGGTGCTGAAGGGTTAGAGTGGGATGTCGCCTCACCAGCTCCTTATCATACTTTCAGTACTCCACCTGAGGTGAAGTGATGCATACCCCGTTACTGAAAAAACTCGTGTTATTGGTCTTTGGTATGTTTGCATTCGCATTTGCACTTGTACCACTGTACGACGTGTTTTGTGACATAACAGGTTTGAATGGCAAAGTTGATTTGACTGCAGCTGAGGCTAGTGAAAAGCAAGATTTGGCGCGGCAAGTCGATGTGAGTTTCACAACCCACACACAAGGGCTGGCACCGTTCAAAGTAAAAGCTGCGACGTATCAGGTGACGGTGACACCCGGTACATTAACAGAAGTGAGCTTTACGGCTGAAAACCTGAGTGGAGATGCTCGGGTTATGCAGGCCATCCCATCTGTTTCGCCTGGGATGGCGGCTAAATATTTACATAAGCTCGCTTGCTTTTGCTTTGACCAGCAAAGTATGCAGGCGCGTCAGAAAATGTCATTTACGCTGCGCTTTTATGTAGACACAGAACTGCCAGTTGACATCGCTGAGCTGACACTCGCCTATACCCTATATGACATTACAGATAGAACGGCGACGGTTCAAAGTACGCTATTGCACTCAGAAACAGAGCGATTCGGTGAGCTCAGGCGTGGCACAGACGGGGACTATTATGTTCGCAGCATACAAGCCGCGGTGTATCAACAAATACGAGGATTAAGTCATGGCTAGTGGTTATGAAAAATACTATGTACCAGAGCAAAGTCCGTGGCCCATAGTTGGGGCTGTTGCTATGTTTGGTGTAGCCGTAGGAGGTGGGTTAACGGTAATGAAGAGTCCCGGTGGCCAATTTATTTTGTATGCGGGAATCGGTTTACTGCTGTTTATGTTGGCAGGGTGGTTTCGACATGTTATTCGGGAGTCTCAGGGAGGGCTTTATTCGGAGCAAATGGATCGCTCATTTAGACAGGGAATGGCTTGGTTTATTTTTTCTGAAGTGATGTTTTTTGCCGCGTTTTTTGGTGCCTTGCTTTATGCTCGCGTGTTTGCGGTTCCCTGGCTTGGCGGGGCTAGTAATAATGCCATGACGCATGAGTTATTGTGGCCTAGCTTCGAAGCAGTGTGGCCGTTACTTAACACCCCGGGGGGAGACACAACGCAAGCCATGGGTTGGCAAGGTCTCCCTTTGATAAACACCGTTATCTTGTTGATTTCTTCAGTGACACTTCATTTTGCGCACACTGCGATGGAGCAAGGGCTGAGAAACAAAGTGAAGGTGTTCCTGGGATTAACCATTTTGTTGGGTTTTGCATTTTTGGTCTTGCAGGTAGAAGAGTATGTTTATGCCTACCAGGATTTAGGGTTGACTCTGGAATCAGGTATCTACGGTAATACATTCTTTATGCTCACTGGCTTTCACGGTATGCATGTGACGCTTGGCGCGATTATCCTGGCGGTTGTTTGGTTACGAGTAATGAAAGGTCACTTTAGCGAACATAACCATTTTGCATTTCAGGCTGGTGCCTGGTATTGGCATTTTGTCGATGTGGTTTGGTTGTGCCTGTTTGTATTTGTTTATGTGTTATAAGCCCGGGGCTGGATTGAATTGGAGCCAGCCCAACCCTTTTGCAATGAGAATAAGTAATAACACACTCGCTGAAAAAAATACTCTTTTACTCAGAAATCGGGACATTGACTCACCAGAGTGAGTGCCTTTGAGCATAATGAACAAAGCTCGAAACAAGTTGTAGATGATGCTGAAAAGCAAAACAATAATAATGAATTTGAGTAGCATGGCATATGACGCAGATAAGTATAAGTAGATCAAAGGTTAGCGCATATTGCACAGTTTTGGCAGTGAGCCTTGTGGTATGTACATGCCTGGCCCTTTCTGTTTGGCAGTGGCAACGAGCTGCCCTAAAGGCACACTTGCTCGAAAAACGGCAAAGTGGTCCGGTTATCGCCGATTTCAATGCAAGCACCGATCTGCAAAATCAACGGGCATTGGAAGGGCAGCAGTTTCGGCTACATGGTCATTTTGATGATTCGCGCTATTGGTTACTCGATAATCAGATAGTCAACGGGACGCCTGGTTATGATGTGATTAGCCTGTTTCGTCCTGTCTATAGCGAAGAATGGTTGGTTGTGAACCTTGGCTTTATTCCCGCGACACACAGCCGGACTGTGTTACCCCAGGTAGCGCTTCCCAGCTCGTTACAAACCGTGAATGTGGAATTCAAAATAGGCAAGTGGGCTGGCTTCACGTTAGCTACCCAACCAGACTTGAACGCGGCGCAGCCTGAGCTGATCCAATATCTTGACCATGCCTATTTTTTGGCACAAACACAACGTCCTGTTGCCGTGTCCTTAGCTTATGCGTCAGACCCAATCATAAACGATATTCAGCCTCACTATGAAGCCGTTGTGATGGGGCCTGATAAGCACCGGGCTTATGCATTGCAATGGTTTTTGCTAGCTGTGGCAGCAATGGTCGTCCCCTACTTAGCTTACAAAAGGAAAAATGATGTATAAGGTGCCTGGATTATTTTTAGCGTGTTGCATTTTACCTTTGATTGTCGCGTGGGGCGTACTTTGGTCTGGGTGGCAACCAGACAGTACAACTAACAAGGGGAGCTTTTTAACGCAGGAGGTTGTACTGAATGTGCCTGAACAGCAGCACAAGTCATGGTTCATTGCGTTAAATCAGCCTGACAGTTGTACTGAGTTATGTCTGGGTCAGCTGGCCTTAATGGAACAGCTTACCGTGGCATTGGGTAAGCACCGTCAGCAAGTCGGTTTGCTCTTATTGGGTCAAGGGCAAAGTGACAAGGCCAGCGTGTTACCTGAGGTACCGTCTTTATCACCGGGGGCATTCTATTTGGTCGATAAACATGGCTTGGTGGTGCTTGAGTATTTACCACAGCGAGACCAAACCGCAAACCGAGTATTGCTCAAAGGGTTGTTGAAGGATTTAAAAAAGCTGCTGTCTTATGAGCGAAGTAGTTCAGGAGGTAAGTCATGACACAAAGTTTTAGAAAATTGGTGCTCATGTCGGCACTGCTAGCAGCGCTGGTTGTGTCCTTGGGTGCTTATACCAGACTAAGCAATGCAGGTTTGGGGTGCCCGGACTGGCCAGGGTGCTATGGGTTTTTGACGGTGCCGAATGAAGCGCATGAGTTGGTGTCAGCGCAACAGCAATTTCCCGGCAGCGAAGTACACCAAGAGAAAGCCTGGATCGAGATGATCCACAGATATTTTGCCGGCAGCTTAGGTTTGGTTGTTGCAGCAATTTTCTTTATGGCATTGCGCCAACCTAACTGCGGCACAAGTATCAAAGGGCTGTCTGCATTACTGGCTGTGCTAATCGTGTTTCAGGCGCTGCTGGGCATGTGGACCGTGACGATGAACTTACAACCACTGATAGTGATGGGCCATCTGTTGGGTGGGTTCACCATATTGAGTTTATTAACTTTGCTTTGGCTCAAAGCCAGTCAGTCGGCTACTGTCGCCATTCCTCATGTTGCAGGCCTAAAAGTGATGACGCTGGTTGTGCTCATGGTCTTGATTGTACAAATTGCATTAGGTGGGTGGCTTGCCGCGAATTACGCTGCACCACACTGTCGTGGATTGCCATTGTGTGAGAATGGGGAGTTGTTCTCACTGAGCAGTTTATTTCAGTTACCTCAGTCTTCTGCCAGCTATGAATTTGGTGTTTTACCGTTTGAAACCCGCCTGTCTATTCATTTGGTTCATCGGCTTTGGGCTATGGTGACACTGTTCGCCATATTGATACTGTGCTGGCGTTTGTATGTGCGAATTCCTGACGCACGTGTACGACCCGTCATTTTGCTTCCGGCAATGCTAGTGCTTTGCCAGGTGTTATTAGGCGGCGCGATAGTGCACTGGCAGTTCCCATTATTGCTGACGCTGTTTCACAATGTCATGGCTGCGCTGCTATTACTGAGCATGGTGCGGGTGTGCTATCTGCTGTTTTATCAATCTAGGGGGTAAGTTATGGCCATTAGTGTGCAGCAACTCGGATCTGTAATCCCTGATTTTTACGCGGGCATTAAGCCTTATTTGGCGATCACCAAAGCTAAGGTGGTCATGATGTTGGTGCTTACTGCCTGGGTGGGTGTTGCGCTGGCCCCGGATGTAGGGCGAAGCATAGGTCATCAACTGATGAGCTTAGTGTCAATCGGGCTAATTTCTGCCTCGGCTGCGGCAATTAATCATGTTGTTGACCGTAATCGGGATCGAAAAATGGCGCGGACACGCCATCGTCCCCTGGCTATGCAGCAACTCTCTGTGTCAAAAGCACTCATTTTTGCCGTTAGCCTGGCTGTTGCCGGAACCCTTGGCCTATTGTTGTTCAGTAATTGGTTGTGTACGGTTTTGACGCTACTAGCTTTGCTTGGCTATGCCGTTGTTTACACTATGTTCCTTAAGCACATGACACCACAAAATATTGTTATTGGCGGATTGGCAGGCGCTTTACCTCCTCTGCTTGGGTGGGTCAGTGAAACGGGCGCTTTGGCAGCGGAGCCCTGGCTGCTCGTTATGATTATTTTCGCCTGGACGCCGCCGCATTTCTGGGCTTTGGCGATAGCCCGAGAAGCGGACTATGCCAGGGCTGGGATCCCGATGCTGCCTGTCACACACGGGATCAAGTTCACCAAATTGTGTATGGTCGTGTATACCTTGTTATTGGCAGTAACATGCGTACTGCCCTATTTGATAGGTATGGTTGGGCATGCATATCTGGTTGCTGCAAGCATTCTTAATGGACTATTTATTTACCTGATTGTGCGACTGTATATGAATCATACAGTGCAACAAGCGATGGGGGTTTTTCGTTTTTCTATCTGGTATTTATTGTTACTCTTTGTCTCTCTTTTTGTCGACAGAGCATTGGTATGAAACTCATTTTTCCTCTTTTTATAATATTCGTGCTACTTACTGGATGTCAGCCTGCTCCCCAAGTGTCTGAGTTCGCTGTACATTATGAACAACCTCGTACGCTCAAGGCTTTTGCTTTGGAAGACCAAGATGGGGCGCAAGTTACGACTGAGCAGTTAAAAGGGCAATGGAGTTTGTTGTTTTTGGGGTACACTCATTGCCCCGATATATGCCCAATGACCTTGGCAAAACTCACTAATATTGCCGCGCAGTTAGAGTCCCACCAGGCTGTCAACGTGTGGTTTGTAGCGGTAGACCCGCAGCGGGACACACAAGCAAAGCGAAAACAATATATTGATTACTTCAACCCGGATTTTGTCGCAGCGTCTGCGCCTCATAAAGTATTGTTTCCTTTTGTACGCGACATAGGCTTGATCTACGCGATCAACAACAGTGATCAACCCGAGTATTATGTTGATCATAGTGCTTCGATTGCATTGGTTAACCCACAGGCACAATTGGAAGCCATATTTAAACCGGAGTTTAAGGTCGGGGAGGTACCTGTTATCAATGAAGCCCAATTGATAGCGGACTTTAAGGTGATCGTGCCCAAGAGCGAGTAGGTGGTGAGGTCGGGATAGGTTCGGATTTATGCCAGGGCAATGAAATTACTGAAGTCATAGGCAGGCTTAAGGTGGGAAAAGGCCATATAAAATGGCAATCGTCAGCCAGCTCACAGCCTGTCCTTGTAACTCTATTATTGTGGGTCCTGGATGGACAATATCAAAATTTCGTTGGTAGTGATTGTGTAGCGAACCCAGACATTTGTTTGCGACAGCTTGGCTGCTAACGCCATTGAAAATCTGGCATCTGCTTTAGGCTCGCCTGCTTGGCCTAAAATTACAAAATGTCCAATTCCACTTACTTTGATTCTAATTTGGCCCGAGTCATTAATGTAAACTCTCTCGACCAGGTTGTTATAATGGTCAGCATAACGGCTGTCATTTGTAGCACTGCTAGCATTACTATTTAGAAATAGTAAGAAAGCGCCTAATGCAAAAATAAGCTTTTTCAAGTGGTCCCTCAATAGTTTTTTCAATAGCTGAAATCTGTTTTGTATTCTAATTAGAAACATCACATTGGGTCAATTCCTGAACTTTAAAGTAAGTAAGGTATTGCAGCTGAATGAACAGGTAATAGTCAGTATAAGATGCCTACTTCCCCTCTGATAACGTTCAGCCAAGCTTTAGCGTTAGTTAGTCGCTTTGCTGGTGAGTTCGCCGATTTCTAAAGTCACTGAATCTAATAATCAATTACTTCTTTTCTGTTATAAATGTGGTAATTTCACAGTCACGGTCTAATCTATTCATATCAATAAGATTTGCAAGGAATGTGCAAGGCACATGATTAAACTTCCCCCGGAGCTGGTCATAAACCAGGTTGAAGAATTACATCAACAGTTGCTGCTCGAGCTTGATGCTGGCCATGCTATTTCATTAGACATTAGTGAAATCCAGCGTGCCGATACCGCATCGATCCAATTGTTGTGCGCGTTGCAAAAGTATTTACTGGATATTGGGCAACATATTTCCTGGGTGGGTGAAAGTGCAGCATTATCTTCATCTGTTGAAAAATTAGGGTTAACCGAACTTTTATCTATCAGTAGTACGAATTAAGAGGTCATTATGAAAAAGATTTTAGCTGTGGATGATTCTGCTTCGATGCGTCAAATGGTTGGCTTTACACTAAAAAAAGCGGGTTTTGATGTTGTAGAGGCAAAGGATGGCAGTGAAGCACTCAATCTGGCTAAGCAGCAAGGGTTTGATGCCGTGATCTCGGACGTGAATATGCCTGTTATGGATGGCATTACCTTGATTCGAGAGCTGAGAAGTTTACCTGATTATAAATTTACACCGCTTTTGATGCTCACAACAGAATCTGGTCTGGATAAGAAAAGTGAAGGTAAAGCTGCAGGCGCAACGGGCTGGATTGTTAAACCATTTAACCCGGAACAATTACTGGCTGTGCTGAAAAAAGTCATCCGTTAATCCCCGCGAGGTGCTGCCATGAGTATCGATTTAAGTCAGTTTTTCGATGTTTTTTTTGAAGAAAGCTTTGAAGGGCTCGATGCGATGGAGTCTGAGCTGCTTAACCTCGAGCCAGGCAAAGAAGATCAGGAAACCATAAATACGATTTTCCGGGCTGCACATTCGATTAAAGGAGGCAGTGGCACTTTTGGTTTTACGGCGGTTTCTGATTTCACTCATGTGTTAGAAACCTTGCTCGACCAGATCCGCAATGGTCAACGGCAGCTCGTTGCTGAGCATGTCAATTTGTTGCTCAAAGCAGTCGATTGCTTGCGGGCTATGCTAACGGCACTGCAAGCCCAAGAAGAACCAGAGCGACAAGAAGCTAATGAATTAAAACAACGCTTCGAAGCGATTTTAAATGGCGAAAACAGCACCGATGCCCCGGAGCAGGCGATCAGCGAACCTGAAGAGCAAGCCGACCTCCCCATCACTTTTCAGATCGATTTTAAGCCACTGCCGTATTTATTCAAAACCGGTAATGAGCCGCTCTATATGATTGCGGAGCTGTCAGAGCTTGGGGAGCTTGAAACCCAGGCATTGCACGATGAAGTGCCCAAATTAAAGCAGCTCAGTGCCGAAGATTGCTACCTTTATTGGCGGTTTTTCCTGACCACAACGCGTGGTGAAAGTGCTATCAGAGAGATTTTCGAGTGGGTCGAAGATGACGCGGAAATCACCATAGTGCAATGTGGAGGCTTGTTTGAGGAGCCAGTTGAGCAAGTCGAGTCATCTGACACCCCGCAGAGTGTTCCGGCGGAAGCTGAGGTACCGGTACAGACCCCTGCGTCTTCTAAAACGGTTCAGGAAAATAAGAAAGAGACTGTGCCCGCCAAAGATGCTCGAAAAAATACAGATCCTAGTACAACCTCCATCCGGGTTGGTATAGATAAAGTGGATTCGCTAATAAACATGGTAGGTGAGCTGGTCATTACACAGGCTATGTTGAGCCAGATTGGCGAGCAGGAAATTACTGAATCTAGCATTGCCGCACTCCAGGAAGGTTTGGCACAGCTGGCACATAACACGCGTGATTTGCAGGAAAACGTGATGCGTATCCGCATGTTGCCCATCAGTTTTGTTTTTAGCCGATTTCCCAGGCTGGTACGGGATATCTCTCAAAAACTCAATAAACAAGTTGAGCTCAAGTTGATTGGGGAGCAAACCGAGCTTGATAAAACCGTCATGGAAAAGCTGTCTGATCCTATGGTGCATTTAGTGCGCAACTCCCTGGATCATGGCCTGGAGACACCCGAGGAACGCATCGCCCAGGGCAAGGACCCCGTTGGTACTGTTACTCTAAATGCGTTTCACCAGGGGGGGAATATCGTCATCGAGATTATGGATGATGGAAAAGGGCTGGATACAGAGAAAATTCGCAACAAAGCCATTCAGAATGGGCTGATTCAGGAGCAGGATGAGCTTACCGTTGATGAGATTAATGAACTGATTTTTATGCCGGGGTTTTCAACTGCTGACAATGTCAGTGAAATATCTGGTCGCGGTGTCGGGATGGATGTCGTGCGTAAGAATATTCAGGCATTAAATGGCTCTGTCGAGGTCAGTTCGGAAGCGGGAGTGGGATCGACTTTTACGATTCGCTTGCCACTGACACTGGCGATTTTGGATGGTCAGCTGGTTCAGGTCGCTGATCATACTTATATTATTCCTCTGATCTCTATCGTTGAATCGCTGCAAATTGATATTGCTAAAGTCAGTAATGTGGGTAAAGGTTTGCAGGTTCTCCGTTTGCGTGATGAGTATATTCCGATCCTGCGATTGTATGACATTTTTAATCATAAAGGCGCACGAGAAGAACTGGACAAGACCTTGCTGGTGGTGGTTGAAAACGACAATTACAAAGTCGGCATTTTGGTAGATGACCTGCTGGCGCAACAGCAGGTCGTGATCAAAAGCTTGGAAGCCAATTATCAACGTGTTGATGGCATATCAGGTGCCACTATTTTAGGCGATGGTACTGTGTCTTTGATCATCGACATCAGCGGGTTAATAAAACTGAGCGGCTTGAGGCGGCCAGGGTCCTCTGAGTTGCTCGTGGACCTAAAAGCGGATGAGGGTATCCCCGCATGACAGAGCATATGAACTTAAATCAGCAGTTGGTACTGGATACCGAGACAGACGAAAAACAGTTTCTGACTTTTATGATGGATGAAGAAGAGTATGGGATTGATATATTGGCGGTCCAGGAAATTCGTGGCTGGGAGCCCGTAACGGTGATTCCTAATTCCCCACCATTTGTGAAAGGGGCGATGAACCTGCGCGGCACGATTGTACCAATCATTGACCTGAGACAGCGATTTGGCATTACTCACATCGGCTATGGCCCTCTCACTGTGGTGATAGTGGTATCAGTGACACTGAAAGAGCAAACCAAGTTGATGGGCATTGTGGTGGATGCGGTGTCCGATGTGTACAGTATTTCTGAGGAAAAGGCGAAGGATGTCCCTGACTTTCAGGACTCAGACAATGCCCAATTTGTTCATGGATTGGTTAATGTTGGGGAAAAAATGGTGGTGTTATTAAATTTGAAGAAGGTGCTCGATTTACACGACAAGAGTTGTGCTAAGAGCAACGGGGGCTGAGATGAGTAGTCAGAGTATCCAAAGTAGTTTAAACAATAAAATCATAATTGCGGGTGTGATACTGGTTATCAGCATCGTACTGGGCATTCAGCTTGGAGCATCGGGCGCTGAAAACATGCAGCTGGTGGCGGTGGCGCTGCCTTTATTTGGGGTGGTTGTCGCGCTAGGTTACCTTAAAATGGCCTTGTCTGCGGTGAGTGCCCAACTGGGGTGTGTATATCGTGTGTTGCCACATGTGACTGTGGCAGATCAGGAACAATTACAAAGCCTGGACCTGACGGATTTTCCTGAGCTGTTTCAAGCGCTAAAAGCTGCGCATGATGAGGATGATCAAACGGACCTGACGCAAAGTCTGATGCTGGCTTTGAAAGGCTGTCAGGCAAATATCATGGTGGCAGACACTGATCTGAACATCGTGTATCTGAACGACTCGGTTAAATCAATGTTGAGGGCCAATGAGCAGCAATTACAGCTTGATTTGCCAGGCTTTAGTGTTGCTGGCCTGATAGGCACAAACATTGACTCCTTTCACAAGAACCCAAGCCATCAGCGTAATATTCTGGCCAATTTGCGCGAAACATATCAAACCAGAATCACTGTTGCCGGGCTGACTTTTGATTTGATAGCGACGCCGGTATTTGATGAAGGGCATCGCATCGCCACCTTGGTGGAATGGAAAGATCAAACAGAGTGGCTTGCCGCAGAAGAAAAGCACAGGAACTTGGCGGAGAAAAATGCACGTATTTCTCGCGCGCTGGATGTGTGCCAGGCGAATGTCATGTTGGCAGATGAAAACTTGAACATTGTGTATGTGAATGAGTCTGTATCGGTTATGCTCAGACGTAATCAGGCACAGCTGCGCACCGCACTGCCAAACTTTGATGTTGATACCCTGATTGGTACCAATATTGATGTATTCCACGAAAACCCTCAACATCAGAGGGGTTTGCTGAACACACTGTCGAATGTGTATAACACGGATATTGTGGTAGCTGGTTTTAATTTTGGCCTGATCGCAACACCTGTGTTTGATCAGACCGGGAACCGGATTGGTACTGTCGTTGAGTGGGAAGATAAAACAGAGCGTTTGGCTGCTGAGCATCAAGCTAAACAGACTGCGGGTGAAAACCTCCGCGTGCGTCGCGCTCTGGATAACGTGCAAACCAATACGATGATTGCGGACTCAGACAACATCATTGTGTATATGAATCAGGCGGTACTCGAGATGATGAGAAACGCTGAGTCAGATATTCGTAAAGATTTACCAAACTTTGATAGCAGTCAACTGATTGGTCAGAACATAGATGTATTCCACCGTAACCCGGCTCATCAAAGACGCTTACTGGAAACCTTGTCTCAACCTTACAAGACCGAAATAAAAGTGGGTGGGCGCACTTTTGGTCTGGTTGCTAATCCAATTGTGACTGATACGGGCGAACGAGCTGGTACTGTGGTTGAATGGGAAGACAGAACGGGTGAGGTTGCAATTGAGCAGGAAGTGAATACGGTCGTCGAGTCAGCTCGCTCTGGTAACTTGTCTGTGCGATTGGAAGAAGGTGATAAGCAGGGCTTTTACTTGCGTTTGACTCAGGGGTTAAATGGCCTGCTGGAGAGTGTAGATAACGCCGTGGCAGATACCGGAAATATGCTTGATGCACTTGCCCGGGGAGATCTGACGCAACGTATTGAGGCCGACTATCAAGGCGCGTTTGATAAGCTAAAGCAGGATGCGAACAGCACCGCAGATAAACTGACTAATGTGTTGGAGCGGATCAGTACCTCTGCGTCTTTGGTCGCCAGTGGTGCTGAGGAAATATCGCAAGGTAATGCCGATCTGAGTCAGCGTACGGAAGAACAGGCGTCCTCACTGGAAGAAACAGCTTCGAGCATGGAGCAAATGACCAGCACTGTGCGACAGAATGCAGACAATGCCAAGGTTGCCAATGAACTGGCTGAAGATACCAGTGAGAAAGCAACCCGAGGCGGGGAAGTGGTAAATCGCGCAGTAGAAAGCATGTCAGCTATCAACGATGCCAGTAAGAAGATAGCGGATATCATTAGCGTGATTGATGAAATCGCCTTTCAAACTAACTTGCTGGCATTGAACGCAGCGGTAGAAGCTGCACGTGCAGGAGAGCAGGGGCGTGGTTTTGCCGTAGTCGCGGGCGAAGTACGTAATTTGGCGCAGCGTTCGGCCGGAGCGGCAAAAGAAATCAAAGATTTGATCCGTGACAGTGTGAGTAAAGTTGAGGATGGTACTTTATTAGTTAATGAGTCTGGTGAAACGCTCAAAGAAATTGTGGCGGCGGTGCGGCGTGTTACCAATATGATTTCAGATATTGCAGATGCATCGGTAGAGCAGAGCTCTGGGATTGAGCAGGTGAATAAAGCTGTCACACAGATGGACGAAATGACGCAGCAAAATGCGGCGTTGGTAGAACAAGCATCCGCAGCAGGTGAGTCAATGGCCGAGCAGGCCAATGACATGCGTAATATGCTGAACTTCTTTAAGGTCGCAGAGGCGCCGGCCAGCCGAGAGGCCATTGCAGAAAAACCAACTGTCACGAATGGCCAGGCTCGCACGTCCGCGATTGGTTTATCGGCGCCGGAAAGTCGCAGTACGCGACAGCCCCTGGAGACAGCAGCTAATCGCTTTGCGGACGACTCTGAGGAGTGGGAAGAGTTTTAACAGTTCTGGTTTGTTTGTACCCTGGTTGAGCTGTACGCCATCTTTGGTGTCGGCTCAGCCTTAGTGACACACCTGACTCACCGGGATTACCACATAATGAATGCATAAGACGGCGCAGATAACACGTAGTCGGGGTCGCAGCGCATAGGTGAGGAGGGATATGAAAGAGTTTTTGATGACGGATGAGGATTTCAGCAGTATTTCTCAGCGTGTATATGAGACTTGCGGCATCGTGCTTGGACCCCATAAACGCGATATGGTTTACTCACGGCTTGCCCGCAGAGTGAGGGCTAACGGCCTCACGTCTTTTTCCGAATATCTGGCTCTGTTAAATGAAGAGCCAAATACCGAGTTTAGCCATTTTATTAATGCGATTACGACTAATCTCACGTCATTTTTTCGCGAATCACATCATTTTGACTTTTTACATCAACAAGTGATCCCAGAACTGAAGATCAAACATAGAACAGATAAACGCATACGAATTTGGTCTGCTGGCTGCTCCACTGGTGAGGAGGCGTACAGTATTGCGATGACCATCGCGAATGCCTTTCCAGCAGACTGGGACGTGAAAGTATTAGCTACTGATTTGGACTCAAACGTATTGCACAAAGGCCAAGAGGGTGTTTATAACAGTGCCTCGGTCACAGGTCTCGACAGTGAGCACCTGAAAAAATGGTTTATGTGTAGTTCGGATGGCACCCAGTACAAAGCAAAAGATGTATTACGGTCCAGGGTGTTTTTTAAACGCCTTAATTTGCTTGAACCCTGGCCTATGAAAGGTCCTTTTGATGTTATTTTTTGTCGTAATGTACTGATTTATTTTGATAAAGAAACCAAAGATAGATTGTTTGATAATTATCACCAGCTATTGGCAGAGCAAGGTTATCTGTTTATTGGTCATTCAGAGACAATGGGTAAAGAGCATTTGGGCTTTAAAAACCTGGGGAAAACTATGTACCAAAAGGTAGCGCAGATATGAATCAGTTTCAGCCCGTACTGCATGGCTTTGAACACGTAAAGCGGTTTTGGGATTCAGGTCGTGGTGCTGTGGTAGCTAAAGTGCTCCCAGGAGAGTTTTATGTGTCAAAAAGTGACGAGCTAATCTCTACGGTGTTGGGCTCTTGCATTGCGGCCTGTATTTATGATGAACAGCAGGGGGTAGGAGGGATGAACCACTTTATGCTGCCGGGTGTGAAGGGTGCTTCAGCGATTCATGCCGATGACCTCAATTGCCGCTATGGCAACTGGGCAATGGAATACCTGATTAATGAAGTGATAAAAAATGGCGCCCGGCGGGAGCACCTGAAGATAAAGCTGTTTGGTGGTGGGAAAATCATCAGTTCGATGACCGACATCGGTGTTGGTAATATCCGATTTGCTGAGGCATATGTTGAGGAAGAGCAGCTTACCCTGGTGTCCCATGATGTGGGTGGACCCTGGCCGCGCAAAGTGGTGTTTCATCCACAAACAGGTAAAGCGCAGGTGAAAAAACTGCGTCAGATGCACAACGACACCATTGAAAAACGTGAGGTTAAGTATCTTCATGATATTGAAGAGCAAGGTAAACAAACAGACATTGAGCTGTTTTAGAGAGATTGCATGATTAAGGTATTGATAGTTGATGATTCCCCTTCACTCAGAGCAATTCTGACTGAGGTGTTGGAGTTGGCTCCTGATATTCGGGTCGTTGGGGCAGCAGAGGACCCCTATGAAGCGCGCGAGATGATTAAAAAGCTCAATCCAGATGTGCTGACGCTGGATATTGAAATGCCAAAGATGAATGGACTGAGTTTTCTAAAAAATCTGATGCGCTTGCGCCCTATGTCTGTGGTTATGTTATCTACCTTAACGCAGCAAGGCTCTCCCGCAACGTTAGAAGCGCTTGAGCTGGGGGCAATTGACTTCATTGCCAAGCCAACCACGAATGTCGCCGCTCAATTAAATGCCTATGCTGAGACCCTGCATCAGAAAATCCGTATTGCCCGTCAGGCCAATCTTTACGCTTTTCGCGCTGAAAAAGGCAAAAAGCAGGCCCCAGTTTCACAGAATGCCCAATTTAAAAATAGCGCGGTGCTGGCTCTGGGCGCGTCTACCGGTGGCACAGAAGCGCTGCGTGAGGTCTTGGTTCGTTTGCCTAAACACTGCCCACCGGTGGTAATTGCGCAGCATATTCCACCAGTATTCAGTACTTCATTTGCACTGCGTATGGACCGTTGTTGTGATGTGCATGTCAAAGAAGCAGAAGAGGGTGACGTGCTTGTGCCAGGGCATGTGTTTATCGCACCAGGAGACATGCACCTTAAAGTGGTGCAAAAAGGCGGACGACTGCAATGTCACCTGAGTCAGAGCGAGAAAGTTAACCGACACCGCCCTTCGGTAGATGTGCTGTTTGATTCCTTGCTGCCCTGGGCTAAACAAATCAGCGCCGGGCTACTGACTGGTATGGGCAGTGATGGGGCAGCAGCCTTGCTGCGCCTCAGAGAAGCTGGCGCAAAAACACTGGCTCAGGATGAGGCCACTTCGGTGGTTTGGGGTATGCCCCGGGCCGCCGTTGAGATGGCATCGGCCGAGAGGGTTGTGCCCCTGTCTAAAGTGACGATGGAGTTACTTAATGCGGTTAAGCGCGCGTAATCACCCAGGGCTGAGAGTACCAGTAAAATTGACCACTGAATTGTTTTGATGGAGCTGTGCAGTTGTATCGAGAACGCCCTGTAGGTAAGTCCTTAGGTGTTGTAATTGTCACGGTTTTCTCTCCCTCCCAGGTGAGCTCTGCTCTGCCTACGCCTGATACAAAGCAGGCAAATTGATTCTGATAAAAATCCATTTCTTTGAAGGTCAGAGTAATCGATGGGGTCGGGTCATCCGTTACCGAGTCCTGATATTGGGCTTGTGCCAGTGAAAAGGGCAATGAGTGAAGTTTGGTTTTCAACGTCTTCAGGTTGGCATAGATGCCGGACGCGGGAAAGCGGGGCAGGCGCGTGAAGTCTGAATCGGGCCCCACGGCGCCGGAATGCTGACCAATACCTACTAAGCCGAGTTCAGCGACTAACTTCTGTAGCGGACGATCAAATTCGCCGTAGGGGTAAGCGATATAAGGAAAGTCATGGCCTGTCTCTGCTTTGATACGAGCTTGTGACCAAACTAAGTCCTGACGGATCCGGTTGTGCCACTGATCCTGCGTTTCTCCGGCTTGCTTGTGATGCAAATAGTCGTGCTGAGCACTGTGGTTCGCAATGATTGCGCCGCGTTTTGCCAGCTGGCGTAGTTGTTCCCAGCTCATCACGTACCCTTTCTTTTCATCAATGAGTTTTGGGTTTACAAAAATAGTATAAGGATAACCAAACTGCTCAAGTAGTGGCGCTGCGGCTTCCATGTTATTCAGATAGCCATCGTCAAAGGTGATTGCGACGGTTTTTGGTGGCAGAGCTTTGCCAGCTTGCAGTTGCTCAATGAGCTTATCTAATGCAATGACTTTGAATTGCTCTGTTTTGAGGAAGTTCAGGTGCGCAAGAAAGGTGGCTTCGCTGACACTAGTCACGGCCGGCAGTTTTTCACTGACATGATGATACTGTAGAATAACCGCGGCCAGGCCTGCCCGGGTGTTGAACAAAACGAGTATAAGAACTAAAACATGAAACCACTTAATCGCGCGCATACTTCTCACCATATTCAATTGCTTGCTATTGCTGCTCCGATGATTTTATCAAATATCTCGGTGCCCCTGTTAGGATTAGTTGATACGGCGGTCATAGGCCACTTGAGCGAAGCTTATTATCTTGCCGGGATAGCCTTGGGATCCGGGAGTATTGCCTTGTTGTTCTGGCTCGCCAGTTTCCTGCGCATGAGCACCACCGGTGAAATCGCCCAGGCAAATGGTCAGCAAGACAGTGTTCGGGCGTTACAATCGCTGTCGGCCAGCATGAGTTTTGCGGTGTTGTTTGCTCTGTTACTGATAGTGTGCACGCCCTGGTTGTTAGAGCTGATAGCTGTATTGTCCGGGGCTACGCCCGAGGTATTTGAACAAGCGAGTGTCTATTTTTCTATTCGTATCTTTAGCGCACCGGCGGCCATGCTGAATCTGGTGATGCTCGGATTTATGCTGGGGATGCAATACGGACGTGGGCCTTTTTATGTCGTGCTGTTTACTAACTGTGTCAACATAGTGCTTGATGTTTTGTTTGTGGTGGTGCTGGATTTCGCTGTTGCAGGCGCGGCCTGGGCATCGGTGATCGCCGATTATTCAGCACTGCTGTTGTCTTGCTATCTGCTGCGTGGCGTACTAAATCGCGCAGGTTGGCAGTGGCAGCTTAAAGTACCCCACAAAGAAGAAATACAGCGATTATTGCACCTTAATCGCGATATCTTTATTCGCTCACTCATGCTGCAGCTGTGTTTTAGCTTTATGACGTTTTATGGTGCGAGGCTGGGTGAGGACATTTTGGCAGCCAATGCGGTGCTATTGAACTTCCTGATGCTGGTGAGTTTTGCAATGGACGGCATTGCTTATGCGGTGGAAGCAAAAGTTGGGCAGGCCAAAGGGGCGCGTGATGTGTCGATGCTCAGGCGGTGGGTGCAAATAAGTTGTTTTTGGGCTGGGTGTTTTGCGCTTATTTATAGTGGGGTATTTGTTTTATTTGGCCAGGCAGTAATAGGGTTGCTAACCGATATTCCGGCTGTAATAGACACCGCACTGGTGTATTTACCCTGGCTGGTGGTCCTGCCTTTGATTGCAACAAGCTGCTTTTTGTTTGATGGGGTATTCGTTGGCCTGACTCGGGCCAGGGAGATGCGCAACAGTATGTTGTTGTCTGCTCTGTTAGGGTTCTTTGTGCCTTTTTGGCTGGCGCAGCAGTGGGGGAACCATGGGTTATGGTTTGCCATGAGTTGCTTTATGGGTTTAAGAGGGCTGACGCTGGTCATTAAGTATCGACAGCTGAGTATCAGGCAACAGCTGCTGGAATAAGGAATAGAATGGGGCGTTGTCCCGGTGCAGCGAGCGGTGTATGGCCTATTTTAAATCCTCAAAGGCTTTTTTGGCCGTCGCTTTGGCTGAGTCACGTGCTGACAGCACCTGAGAAAAACGGTTAGCGAAAATGCCCAGGTAACCATATCCTGCGACACCTAGTGCAATAGCAAGAATGATCAGGCCGGGCAGCTGAAGCCAGGCTTGATAGACATAGCCCAGTGCAATGAGCACCACACTGAGAGCAAACAAGGCCAGTCCGCAGAGGAAAAATCGCAGGCTTCGCTTAGGGTGAGACCCTAAGCGATAGATAATACGGCGCATACGCAATTAATAGTATGAGTGATCGCCTCGTGAATGTTCAGTAATATCACGTACACCGGTGATTGCATCGAATTTTGCGATCATTTCTTTCTCGATGCCCTCTTTCAGTGTGACATCAATCATAGAGCAGCCGTTACAGCCACCGCCGAATTGTAATACTGCAACGCCTTCAGCCGTGATTTCTACCAGGCTGACCTGACCACCGTGGTTGGCCAGTTGCGGATTCACTTCAGTCACCAGCATGTGCTCAACTTGCTCTTCCAAAGAGGCATTTGAGCTGAGCTTTTTGGCTTTCGCATTTGGCGCTTTTAGGGTCAGCTGGCTGCCCATTTTGTCGGTGACAAAGTCAATTTCAGCCTCTTCCAGGAAAGGGGCACTTTCGGCGTCGACGACGGCATCAAAGCCATTAAAAGGAAGGCGAATATCGCTGTCTTCCACAGCATCGGCAGGGCAGTAAGATACACCGCACTCAGCTTGAGCAGTACCTGGGTTGACGACGAATACACGAATGTTAGTGCCATCGGCTTGATCGGCTAATAGCTTGGCAAAATGTGACTGAGCTGTCTCTGAAATTGTGATCATAATCTACGCTATACTTGACTAAATTACTCGGTTAATCCCTATGATACTCCCCTCATCTTGTTGTAGCTAGTGTTGGGCGTAAAAATTTGCAGCAACTTAAGTCGCATTGATAGCGTACTGGCTGGTCAAAAATTGCCGGAATAAATGGAGACTTTATGTATCGCCTGTTAGTTATGCTGTGTTTGTTGAGCTTGCCGCTAAGTGCCAAGCCATTGAATTTTTATTTTGATGACACAAGCCAGTTTGATCCTGCAATTCCAAAACCGCATGAGGTGCTCGGTTATGAGGTGGGTGAGTGGCATGTTCGTCCAGAGCAACTGGTGCAGTACTTACATACCCTGGCACAAGCCAGCCCCAGGGTTGAAATAACCACCATTGGCTACAGCCATGAACGCAGGCCGCTCATCCTGCTGACGATCACAGAGGCTGCGCGACTGAAAAACATCGAAGCTGTGAAGCGCGCGCACATCGCTTCACTTGCGCAGCCTAAGCAACGCACAGAGGCACCAGCGGTTGCCTGGCTGGGTTACAGCGTGCATGGTAATGAGCCGTCCGGGAGTAATACCGCCATGCTGGTGGCTTATTATCTGGCTGCTGCACAGGGCGAAAAGATCGAAGCTTTGTTGCGCGACACCGTAATCCTGCTCGATCCGTCTTTGAATCCAGACGGGCTAGCGCGCTTTGCGAACTGGGCTAATAGCCACCGGGGCCAGGTATTATCAAGCGATCCCCAACACCGGGAACATGTTGAACGATGGCCTTCTGGCAGAACCAATCACTACTGGTTTGATTTAAACCGGGACTGGCTGTTGTTGCAGCATCCGGAATCTCGCGCCCGAATTGCGGCATTTCATGACTGGAAACCCAATGTGCTGGCCGATTTTCACGAGATGGGTCCTAATTCGAGCTATTTTTTCCAGCCTGGGATCCCCTCACGCACGCATCCTTTGACGCCTGAGCGCAACCAGAGCTTAACGGCGGCCATTGGCCAGTTTCACGCCGATGCGCTGGATCAGGCTGGGCAGTTATATTTTACTCAGGAGAGTTTTGACGACTTTTACTATGGCAAAGGCTCAACTTACCCGGACATTAACGGCGCGGTGGGGATATTATTTGAGCAGGCTAGCAGCCGTGGTCATGTGCAAGAAACCATTAATGGCTTGTTAACCTTTCCACAAACCATCAAAAATCAGCTCATTACTTCACTCTCTACGTTACGGGGCACAGCCGCTAACCGTCAGGCTTTACTCGACTATCAGCAGCACTTTTATCAAAGCGCGCAAAAAGAAGCCAAGCAGCAAGATTTTCTTGGGTATGTGGTATCGGCAGGACAGGACCCATATCGATTCAGCCAGTTTTCCGAGCTGCTTAGCCAGCATCAGGTACAAGTGCAGCAGCTGGAAAAGGCATTGAAAATTAAAGATCAGCAATTTAAGGCCGGCGATCTGTATATTCCTCTGGCACAGCCGCAAGTCCGTTTGGTCAAGGCTATGTTCAGTGAACAAACCCAGTTTAAAGACAATACCTTTTATGATGTTTCAGGGTGGACGTTACCTTATGCCTATGATCTAGATTTTGCCAAGGTAACCAGTAGCTGGGGATTGAAAGTCACTGAATCAAAAGCACAAAACGATGGTATCGTCGCAGAGACGCCCCTGACAGAGGCATATGCCTACGCTTTCTCCTGGCAGCATTATCTGGCACCTAAGTTACTTAACCAGCTGCTGACAGAGGGCCTGGAGGCACGAGTGGCACTGCAACCCTTTACTGCAAAGCTGACTCAGAGCGAACAGCAGTTTGATGCTGGCACTGTGGTGATCCCGGCGGGGCTGCAAAATCAGGAGAACTGGCGGCGTATCCTGTCAGAGCAAGCCAGTGCGCTCGGTATTGAGGTCATGGCGATTCGCTCAGGCCTGACGCCGCAGGGCATTGATTTAGGCTCGCGACGGATGATGCCACTGCATAAACCCGAAGTGTTGTTGGTTGGTGGGCTAGGCACCAGTCAGTACGAAGTCGGTGAGCTTTGGTATCACCTTGACAGGCATGTCGGAATTGCCCCCAGCGTGATAGAAATAGACCGCCTTGGACGCGCAGACTTAAGTCGTTACAGCCATATTGTGCTGGCGGATGGCCGTTACTCAGCAATGAGCAAGAAAGCGCAGGCCGCGATTATCAGTTGGGTCCACAAAGGTGGGGTGATCTGGGGTCATAAGCGCGGCGCACAATGGTTGATTGAGCATCAGTTGCTGAATGCTGAGATCATCAGCAACAAAGATTTACGAGCGTCTTTTGATACTCAGGGGATGCGTTTTAAAGACAAAGAGCAGCTGGCCGCACAGCAAAGGATCGCAGGGGCTATTTTTGGCACGCAGCTGGATCTTTCTCATCCACTGGCATTTGGATTTGAGAATAGTACCTTACCTGTTTTTAAAAACAGTGCCTGGGTGCTTCAGGCCAGTGAAGAACCGTTTTTGGATGTGGCCGTGTATCAGCAGCAGCCTCTACTGGCAGGCTATGCTGATGAACGAAATGTATCGCAGATCGCGCAGTCGGCGGCATTGGTGGCTGATACTTATGGCCAGGGCGTGGCTGTCGCAATGACGGATAACCCGGTATTTCGCGGATTCTGGTATGGCAGCAGTCGACTGTTTAGTAATGCGTTGTTTTTCTCGCAGGCGATTCATTAATAAGGTGTGAGGCAGGTAGCACAAGCCCAGATCTGAGCGGCGCCAGCGCGTCGGCAGAGCTGGGCAGCGGCATTCATGGTGGCCCCTGTGGTGATCACATCATCAACCAGTAAAATTCGCTGACCTGTTAGGGTGCCCTCTAGTCTAAAAGCCTGGGTCTGGTTTTTTAAGCGGGCCCCACGCGTTAATGACTGTTGGCTACGTGTCATACGTTTCGATAAGACGGGCAGCGTGGCAAGCTGGGCTTCGAGCACGCGGCCCCAGGTTTGCATTACCTGATTAAAGCCGCGATTGATCAATCTGTGTCTGGGTAAGGGAATGAGAATAGCCGCATCCACATCGATTATTTGTTCGGCACAGTAGCGCCGCCATTGATGGCTAATGACCTGACGTAATAAGTAAGCAGCATGACTTCGATGACGTAGCTTGAGTTCACATAACCAGCGTTTCAGCATGCCCTTATACCAGCCACAGGCAATCAGGCCATCGCAGCAGGGCAAATTAAACTGCGTCTGAATATCTGCACGCAACAGTAGGTTGCCCTGGTCCGGGGAAAACAGTGGCAGTGCACTCAGACAGGGAGCACATATCCCTTGAGTGTCAACTGTGCTGTGGCAACAGGGGCAGTAGCAGGGAAACAGCGTGTGTGTGAGTGCGCGGGCTAATGACATTGCTTTCCATCCTTGAATCGCTATCATAGCCACAAGTTTGGTCGAGGAAGTGAATGAATGCAAAGCGAGATTGTCTTATTGCACGGTTGGGGTATGAATAAACAGGTATGGCAACTGAGCATTGAGCAGCTTCAGCAAGTACAGCCTTTACCCGTGCGGGCGATAAATTTAGCGGGGTTTGGCGGAGCGGCATTTCCTGAACACTGCAAATCTCTCGACGACCTTGCCGATGAGATTGCGACAGAGCTTGCCGATGGTTCGGTGTTGATTGGCTGGTCGCTGGGCGGGCTGGTGGCGCTTAATCTGGCGCATCGATATCCCGCTAAGGTAGCCAAAGTGGTGATGGTCGCTTCCAATCCATGCTTTGTAGAGCAGCCAGACTGGCCGGGGATCAAGCCTAAAGTGCTGGCAGGGTTTAAGCAGGCGCTGGCCGACGATAGCGCTAAAACCATAGAACGTTTTTTGGCTATTCAGGCGATGGGTAGTGAGCATGCCCGTGATGATATTAAACAATTACGTCAGTTATTGGCGCAATTGCCAGCGCCACATCCAGAGGCATTAAGTTTGGGCCTTGATGCGTTGAACCGGTGTGACTACCGCGCTTATTTTCGTGAGCTTACGCAGCCAGTGTTTGGCCTCTTCGGCCGACTCGATGCGCTGGTGCCCGGTGATGTGATTGAACGTATGAGTGCGCTCAATCCACATTTCAAGGCGTTTGTTTTACCCAAAGCATCGCATGCCCCATTTATCTCGCATAAAGATGAGTTTGTTACTCATTTAAAATCAATTCTTTAGTTTCCCACAATGAAAAAAGCGGCAATTTTTTGCCGCCCAGACTTTATTTCGTTTATAAATTGAGCAATAATTAGGGTGAGATTTTCTAACTGTGGGGCGATATATGGCAGTCAGTGACATCCTAAATGCAGGTGTTCAGGGGTTTGAGCTTGCCCGCCAAAGTGCCGAGCAGGCAGCAGCCGACATCAATAAGGCGACACTGGACCAGCAAAGCGAGCAACAGGTCGCACAGCAACGACAACTTCAGGGCGCATCCAGCAATGAAGGTGTGACTGCTCCTGTGGGTCAACCACCAAGGTTGGACGAGGCGGTCGTAGACCTCAAAGTGGCAGAATTTAATGCTAAAGCAAATGCACAGACGATCCGCACAGCTGACGAAGTCCTGGGTACCTTAATTGACATTAAAGCGTAATGAACATAGTAACGCCACCCCCGGCGATGAACTTAAACACGGCGAACGTCTATACTGAGACGGCGCAACGTGACAATCAGCTCCGCGAGGTTATTCCAAAACCTGCGCCGGTCTCCCCTGCGTTTACTGAAAACAAACCCCTTTCAGATGGTGACAAGCAAAAACCTTTGTCTGCGGACGACTCCGGCTTATATGACAGCACTGGTCAGCTTAAAGATGGCAAAACCATTGAGGAGCGTGAGGAAGGCGGACAAAGCAGTCAGGGAGAACAACAGGAGCAACAAGACTCACAAGAACTGAGTGACCGCGAACAGGCTGAGTTGGAAGCTGAGCAGGCACAGATTCAGGAACTGAAAGACAGAGATCGCGAAGTGCGTCTGCATGAAGAAGCGCATGCCAGAGTGGGGGGGCAGTACGCAGGGTCACCAACTTATGAATATCAGCGTGGGCCGGACGGCAATAATTATGCGGTTGGTGGTCAGGTGATGATAGACGTGGCACCCACTGGGGATCCACGCGAAACCATTGATAAAATGCAAACAGTGCGTGCTGCCGCGTTGGCACCGGCAGAGCCGTCGGGTGCTGACAGAGCCATCGCAGCAGATGCGACAGCCAAAATAGCTCAGGCTCAGGCGGATCTTGCCAAGCAATCCATTAGTGGCGATGAGGATGAGGACGACAGCAGTAATCGTGTTGTGGGGTACCAAACCCGTCGTCTTAATGAAGATGAGATCAGTGAGCAACAACCTGAGTCTGCCCGGTTAGAAGAAGAAGTGGACCCATTTGCTGTGGCATTGCCTATCGAACGGGATCCGGAAATTGCTTCACGCGCACTGAGAATTGAAGGATTTTATGGAGACGTTGCCAGGCCCAAAGGGGCATCGCAGTTATCTGTGGTGATTTAACTCGCCTTTATGTATTAAACGACAGAGGCCCGCGATTGCGGGCCTCTGTCGTTGTGGTATCAGCCGTTACTTTTTCAGCTTTGCAAAGGCCTCTGCAAAGGCATTGCCCATAGCTGCGTTGCTGTTGTCACGTCGATTATCACGGCGAGGCTCTTTACGCTGTGCGGGTCGCTGAGACTTGCCGCCAGGTTTTTGCGAAGCAGGTTTACTTTGCTTCTGCCCGGTACTTGCCGGGATCTCATCGTTCAGTCGCATGGTAAAACTGATCCGTTTACGGGCAACGTCCACTTCGATGACTTTCACTTTAACAATATCACCGGCCTTAACCACTTCACGTGGATCGGAAATGAACTTGTCCGTAAGTGCAGAAATATGTACCAGGCCATCCTGATGTACACCAACATCGACAAAGGCACCGAAGTTCGCAACATTTGAGACGACACCCTCAAGGGTCATGCCGACTTTCAGATCAGCAATGGTCTCGACGCCCGCTTTAAATTGGGCCGTTTTAAACTCAGGACGCGGGTCACGGCCCGGTTTGTCCAGCTCACCCAGAATATCCGTGATGGTTGGTACGCCAAACTTATCGTCGACATACTCGGCTGGATCCAGTTTGCTCAGCACATCGCTGTTGCCGATCAGTGCGGTGACATCAAGTGCCTTGCTGCCACAGATCTTTTTCACAACCGGGTAAGCTTCCGGGTGAACCGCTGAGGCATCCAGCGGATCATCACCATTAGCAATTCGCAGGAATCCGGCAGCCTGTTCAAAGGCTTTAGGTCCCAGGCGCTCTACTTGTTTTAGCTGTTTGCGGCTGCTGAATGAGCCATTGCTATCACGGAACTTAACGATATTGGTGGCCAGGGTTTTATTTAGGCCAGATACGCGTGTCAATAACGGCACAGACGCAGTATTAACATCGACACCCACTGAGTTTACGCAGTCTTCCACCACAGTCGTCAGTGTCTGACCCAGCTGGCTTTGTGACACATCATGCTGATATTGGCCTACACCAATGGATTTCGGCTCGATTTTAACCAGCTCAGCCAGCGGATCTTGCAGTCGGCGGGCAATGGAGACGGCACCACGCAATGATACGTCGAGATCCGGGAACTCGTTGGCGGCAAACTCAGAAGCGGAGTAGACCGAGGCACCGGCTTCACTGACCATCACTTTGGTCAGTTTTAGCTCACTGGCTGCTTTGAGCAGTTCAGCTGCCAGTTTATCGGTTTCGCGAGACGCCGTACCATTACCGATCGCAATCAGTTCAACCTTGTGCTGACGACATTGCTGTTCCAGCGTGCGCAGTGACTTATCCCAATGATTTTGCGGTGCATGGGGGTAAATGGTGGTGGTTGCCAGTAACTTACCTGTCTTATCGACAATGGCGACTTTACAGCCAGTTCTCAATCCCGGGTCGATCCCCATGGTCACGCGTGGGCCTGCCGGGGCAGCCATCAGCAGATCTTTGAGGTTTTTGGCAAAGACATCTATGGCGCCTTGCTCGGCAAATTCTCGAGTAGCACCCAACATTTCGTTTTCAAGATGGGTGGCGAGTTTGATTTTCCACGCCCACTGTACCACGGTCATTAGCCAATTGCTGGCCGCTCGCCCCGAGACCTCCAGACCATAATGGTCTGCTATCATTTGCGCACAATACTGCTGCGGGTCTTCCGCTTGAGGCTCTGGGTTGATAGATAGCTGCAAAATGCCTTCATTGCGGGCTCTGAGCATTGCCAGGGCACGGTGAGAAGGGACGCTGGCGAGCTTTTCGTCGTGCTCAAAATAATCGCGGTACTTACTACCTGCATCTTCCTGCCCTGGCACAACACGGCTTTCTAGATAACCATGCTGTTTCAGCTGATTTCTGAATTTACTGAGGAGTTTGGCATCCTCGGCAAAGCGCTCCATCAGAATAAACTTGGCGCCATCCAGTGCGGCTTTGCTATCTGCAATGCCCTGATCGGCATTGATATAGGTTTCGGCAGCTTGTTCTGGTGTCTGATCTGGATCGCGGAACAGCAAGTCGGCCAGCGGCTCAAGCCCGGCTTCTATGGCTATTTGGCCTTTGGTGCGACGTTTGGGTTTGTAGGGGAGGTATAAATCTTCCAGTTCGGTTTTACTCTGCACCTGGTTTAGCTCTGAGGCTAATTGGTCAGTGAGCTTGCCCTGCTCATCAATGGTTTTGATGATAAAAGCCCGTCGTTCTTCCAGCTCCCGCAGATAACCGAGGCGTTGTTCGAGCAATCGTAGCTGAGTATCGTCCAGACCGCCTGTGACTTCTTTACGGTAACGGGCAATAAACGGAACAGTCGCACCTTCATCGAGGAGTGCGGTGGCAGCATCCACTTGCTGTTGTGATGCGTTTAGCTCAGCAGCTAAACGGGCTGAGATATTGCTCATGCAAAATCCTTATATAGTTCAATTGGCTAGGCCTCTTTCTCGGCCTGCGTTTGCGGTCATCATATCATATCTGAAACGGAAGTGTTCAGGCCGTGTAGTCGATCTTATTGACATACCAAAGCATTTCACCTTGCGGGGTTTTTACACTGTATTCTTCGTCGACGGCTTTCCCAAGTAACGCGCGCGCCATGGGGGAATCGATGGAGATATAATCATTCCGTTCATAGATTTCATCGGGCCCGACGATGCGAAAGCGTTTTACTTCGCCGTCATCGTTTTCAATTTCGACCCAGGCACCAAAATAGACTTTGCCCTGCTGTTGTGGAGAATACTCAACAATTTTTAAGTCGGGCATGCGTTTACGCAAGTAGCGTACTCGACGGTCTATTTGTCGTAACAGGCGCTTGTTAAAAGTATAGTCGGCGTTTTCTGAGCGATCGCCCAAACTTGCTGCCCAGTTAACGATTTTGGTCACTTCCGGGCGTTTTTCAAACCACAGATGATCGTGTTCCTGCTGTAGCTTGCGATAGCCTTCAGGTGTAATTAGGTTGGTTTTCATTTTGTTGCTTACTTTGGTAGAACAACTACATGTGTCTAGTGTAATTCGGATCCGGTCCGATACCAATCTTACCTGCTTCACCTGGGGCCAGGTAAGGTAAAGCCACATCAGGCGACACTTGTAACGTTCGGTAACAATCTTATTCATTGTTAATGGTGTCTAAGCGTTTTAATTTCAATTATATTTAGGGTCAACTAAAGAAAAAATAAGAAGAATGCCAATGGGGAATGAAACCACCAAAGTGTTAGTCGTTGACGATGATATGCGTTTGCGCAGCCTGCTGGAGCGATATCTGGTCGAGCAGGGGTTTATCGTTCGTAGTGCTGCCAATTCTGAGCAAATGGACAGATTGCTGGAGCGTGAAAACTTTCATCTGATGGTATTGGATTTGATGTTACCTGGTGAAGATGGTTTGTCTATCTGCCGTCGTCTCAGGCAAAAAGAAAACGAAATACCCATTGTGATGTTAACGGCCAAAGGGGATGAAGTTGACCGGATCATCGGATTAGAGCTGGGCGCGGATGATTACCTGCCTAAACCATTTAATCCGCGTGAGTTGCTTGCCCGGATCAAAGCGGTGCTGCGCCGTCGTGCCAAAGAAGTCCCTGGGGCTCCGGCTGTTGAAGAAAATGAAGTCGAATTTGGCGCCTTTAAGCTCAACCTGGCAACCCGGGAAATGCAAAAAGACGATCAAACCATTGCGCTGACCAGCGGTGAATTTGCAGTATTGAAGGCGTTGGTGAGTCACCCCAGAGAGCCATTGAGCCGTGACAAACTAATGAATCTGGCCCGCGGCAGGGATTACAGCGCACTGGAGCGCAGTATTGATGTGCAGGTCTCTCGGTTGCGCAGAATGATAGAGGAGGATGCCTCTAATCCACGCTATATCCAGACCGTTTGGGGTCTGGGTTATGTTTTTGTGCCAGACGGCGAAAAGTAAATGAGTATCCTGCCACGCAGCGCGTTTGGACAAACGGTGTTTTTTGTCGGTGCGCTGCTACTGATCAACCAGATCGTCTCCTACATCACAGTCACGCTGTACGTGTTCAAGCCTACTTTTGAGCAGGTCAACCTGATGCTTGCCAAGCAGGTTAAAACCGTTTTCATTGACTGGGAAGAAGGGGTTGAGATTGATTCCGCTTTATCAAAAAAGTTTTTTGAGATCACGGGCATTGAAGTGATGAGCCAGCGTGAGGCCTATCGCAATGGCCTCGGAGAGGCAAAAGAATACACTTTGTTGTCGCGTAGTATGTCTGAGCAGCTCAATGGCTCCGCGCGGGTACGGATCAGTCAGGGCGATCCTGTGGTCTACTGGGTAGAAGCGCCCCAGGCACCGGGTTATTGGGTTCGGGTACCACTCACCGGGTTCTCTGAGACTAAAATGGAGTTTTTGGTGTTTTATCTCTCCAGTATCGGCTTTTTAAGCGTACTGGGCGGTTGGCTGTTTGCGAGACACCTGAACCGGCCTCTCAAGGCTTTGCAGATTGCAGCCAGCCGGGTTGGGGTGGGGGACTTTTCTACTCGCCTGGTTGAGCATGGCTCTACGGAGGTCATCGAAGTGACCAGAGCTTTTAATAAAATGTCCAAAGGGATCGCTGAGCTGGAGAACGATCGGCGTCTATTGATGGCTGGGGTATCTCACGATTTAAGGACACCTTTGACCCGGATCCGACTGGCAACAGAAATGATGTCGGACGAAGAAGCCTACCTGAAAGACGGCATTATTGATGATATTGAAGATATGAATGCCATTATTGATCAGTTTATTGAGTACCTCAGGCACCATAACAGTGGAGAAATGGTGCTGGACGATGTCAATGCTGTCGTTGAGGAAGTAGTGCATGCTGAGCAACAGCATCAGCGCGAAATTGTATTGACGACAGCGGCAAATGTTCCCGCGGTGATGATGAACCATGTGGCGCTAAAACGGGTGGTTACGAACATGATAGAGAATGCTATCCGTTATTCAGACGACCAGATTGAGGTTGTGACAGAGTTTAGTGCTCGCCACAAGGCGGTGTTTATTAAAGTTAAAGACAGAGGGCCAGGGATCCCTGAAGAGGAGCTGGAAACGTTATTTGAACCTTTTAAACAGGGTGATCTGGCGCGTGGCAGTGAGGGCAGTGGGCTGGGCCTGGCGATCATCAAACGCATTGTTTCTACCCATGGCGGTAAAGTACGTTTACGTAACCGCGAGAAAGGGGGGTTGAGCGCGGAGGTGATGTTGCCAGTTGCGAAAAAATTTACTCCCCTGACAGCCGCACCTGAGCCGTCAAAGCCCAGTGAATAAGCGCGACTTATCGTACGGGGCTGGTTGCCTGAGCTCAGCAGACAGAGCTCAGCTGTTGTCTATTATTGGCTTGTGCTTTGAGGGGATCGACCCTGAAGCATATTTTGCTTATTACTTTGAGCAAAGCGGGCCTACGCACCGCCGGCTGAGACTTTATTATTCGGATTCAGCAGAGCTCATTGGTTATTGTTTGCTGACCTTTGACGATAGCCATAAGGCATTGAGTGTTATCGGGGCGTCGGCCGGCTTTTTACCGCAGTTCCGGGGTAAGAATAATACCTTTACATTCTCTATTTTCGAAGTGACCAAGGCTTATCTGCGCCGGCCCTGGCGCACTTTGTTATACGCAGATACTATGCTCAGTCCGGCCATGTTCCGGGCGATGGCGAAGAACATTGCCACTGTATATCCAACAGCGACAGGATCTCCGGTTGAGTCCCAGCTTTATGGAGCGTTAAACCCGACTGGATTAGTATCTGAGGTGAATGGTTTGCCGTGTCTTAAAGTGGTGGGGCGAAAAACGCGTTATTCGGCGCTGGAAGTAGCCCAGTTTAAAGCCAGCAAGAAACCCGAAATTGCCCATTACTGCGCGCTGAATCCCAATTTCGATAAGGGGGTGGCGTTGCTCACGGTGATCCCGGTCACACTGGGTCAGTTGCTTTCAACAGCCTGGAAACAGCTCAAGCACTCCCGCTAAATTTATACCAATTTCACTTAGTACCTGCTCTATTTGAAGGTGCAAATATGACGCTAACGGTGTTAAAACCTTCTCATTTAGAACCTTTACCTATGGTATAAATTCGCAAATTTTCGCCTCGTCTATATGGACCTAGATGCCTCAGCGATAGCAGAACGCGGGAGCGGTGTTATCGACCCTGTTTTCTCGCCTCAAAATAGAACACTTAGTTAAGCAAATTGGTATTACTCTAAGCGGCAGCGTGCCAGAGAAGGGTGACTATTGGGCATAAAAAAACGCCCAACGAGGGGCGCTTTTGATAAAGGAATCTGATCCTAAATTAGCTTAGCCGCGAGGACCTGCTGATTTGATGGCTTCAGAGACATCGTATTTTGCGAAGTTCGCTTCGAAGTCCGCAGCCAGCTTAGATGCATACTCAGCATATTTTGCTTTGTCTTCCCAAGTGTTGATTGGGTTAAGCAGTTTGCTGTCTACGCCTGGTACAGCAACCGGTACGTCCAGGTTTAGGGCGTCAATGTGTTGTGTTTCTACGCCTTCCAGGGTGTCGTTAACGATTGCGTCAATCACAGCACGTGTGGTTGGGATATCGAAACGTTTACCAATACCGTAAGGGCCGCCAGTCCAGCCAGTGTTAACCAGATAAACTTTTGAGTTGAACTCACGTACACGCTTCATAAGAAGTTCTGCGTAAACGCCAGCCGGACGCGGGAAGAAAGGTGCGCCGAAACAAGTAGAGAAAGTTGACTCGATGTCTGAAGTAGAGCCAATTTCTGTAGAGCCCACTTTTGCAGTGTAACCGCTCAGGAAGTGATAAGCCGCAGCCTCTTCTGACAGAATAGACACAGGTGGTAGTACACCGCTCACGTCACAAGTCAGGAAAACCACTGCGCGAGGTTCGCCAGCACGGTTTTCTACTTTACGCTTTTCAACGTGCTCAAGCGGGTAAGCTGCACGGGTGTTTTGCGTCAGGCTAGTGTCATTGAAATCAGGTACGCGTGCTTCGTCCAGTACCACATTTTCAAGGATGGTGCCGAACTTGATTGCGTTCCAGATGACCGGCTCGTTCTTTTGCGACAGGTCGATACATTTAGCGTAACAACCGCCTTCGATGTTGAATACACTGCCAGGTGCCCAGCCGTGCTCATCGTCACCGATCAGGAAGCGTTTAGGATCTGCCGACAGGGTTGTTTTACCTGTGCCAGACAAACCAAAGAATAAGGTAGTGTCGCCTGCTTCGCCTACGTTTGCACTACAGTGCATTGGCAGTACGCCCTTCGCTGGTAACAGGAAGTTTTGTACTGAGAACATAGACTTTTTCATTTCACCGGCATAATGCATACCTGCGATAAGCACTTTGCGCTCTGCAAAGTTGATAATCACTGTACCGTCACTGTTCGTGCCATCACGCTCTGGATCGCAAACGAAAGAAGGTACATTCATTACCTGCCATTGGGGTAAATCAGCTGCATTGTATTTTTCAGGCTCGATAAACATGTTTTTGGCAAAAATGTGGTGCCAAGCTGTTTCTGTTGTTACAACAACGGGTAAATAGTGCTCAGGATCTGAACCCACTTCAAGGTGAGAGACAAAGTGGTCGTTGCTGTTCACGTGTGCTTCTACACGGGCCCACAGCGCGTTGAATTTGTCAGCATCGAATGGGCGGTTAACGTTACCCCATTGGATGTCGTTTTCTGTGCTTGGCTCTTTAACGATAAAACGGTCGTTAGGTGAACGCCCTGTGCGGCGGCCTGTTTTTGCTACAAAAGCTCCATTTGCGGCCAAAGTCCCTTCACCACGGCGGATGGCGTGTTCGACAAGTTCAGCTGCAGTTAAATCGACAAAACGAGTAGCGCTTGAAGTCATGTTTATACCTAAATGTGAGAATTGAACGGGATAGCTCTGGAGAAGTTTCACCAAAAGCTGAAATTATAGTAACAGATGAAATTCAGATATTCGAGCCCTGAAACCGGGTAAAACGCCATAAATTTGTCAAAAAAATCGAATAATTTCAATGATACCGGTGTCATAAAATATGACCTTTAAATGACACCGGTATCAATTTTAAGCGACAAAAAAGCCGCCAAAATGGCGGCTTGTCTTCAATGTGATTAAAATATCCCAGCTAATTAAAAATAGCCTTGATATCTTGTTCTTCAAATCGGTAATTTTTTAGGCAGTAGTGACAGCTGATATTGATCTCACCTTGCTTCTGAATATCCTCCAGCAGCGCCTCTTGGCCGATGTTGGCTAATGCACTGATGGTTTTGTCACGGCTGCAACCGCAAACAAAATTAATCTCCTGGGGTTCGAACAGCTGTGGGTTATCTTCATGATATAAGCGTGTCAGGACTGTTTGTGCGTCCAGCGTAAGCAATTCCTCATCTTTAATAGTATTGCTCAGTGCTTCTAGATGCGCAAAATCCTCTTCCGACTTAGTTTTGTCAACAGGCAGTACCTGTAAAAACAATCCGGCCGCTTTGGCACGCTCACCGTTTACATCGGTGGCAAACCACAAGCGGGTCTTGAGTTGTTCAGACTGGATAAAATAATCTTCCAGACAAGCCGCCAGCGTCTCACCGCCTAGCGGAACGACCCCTTGATAGCGCTCACCCTTATTGGGTGTAATGGTGATCACCATATAGCCTTTACCCATCAAATCCTGAATACTGCTACCTGTGATCTCACCTTGTAGACGGGCAATACCGCGCATATTCTGCTTGTGATCGCCATTGATAGCTGCGTACTTAACTGGGCCATCCCCCTGCAACTGTACAGTGATGTCGCCTTCAAATTTTAAAGTGGCAGTCAGCAGGCTGGACGCAAGCAGCAGTTCACCCAATAAAGTTTGTACTTCCTTCGGGTAGTCATGACCACTGATAATGTCATTAAAGGTCTGTTCAATTTGTACGAGTTCACCACGTACATCGAGTTGATCGAAAATATATCGATGAAGTAAATCTTGTTGCATCAATTCGGATCCTAGCTAGATTTCAGTTTGAGCAGTTCGCGACGCTGCTTTTTATCTGGTTTATGCTCAGGGCGCGGTGCAAAAAAGCTATTGTTTTTGCGCGCAATGGCATTTTGTGCCCGTTTTTCAAGGCTGGCAGCTGACTCTTCGTAGAGGGTCTGGGCAATGGGCGCACTCTGACGCTTTTCCATAATGTGCAGCACGGTGACTTCCTTTTCATCGAAACCCTGTGCCAGTTTGATCACAGCACCAACCTCAACCATTCGGCTGGGTTTACAGCGTTGGCCATTGTAGTGTACCTTGCCACCCTGGATCATCTCGCGGGCAATGGTACGGGTTTTATAAAAGCGTGCCGCCCAGAGCCACTTGTCCAGGCGTACTTTCACTTCGCTTAGGTTGTTTTCTTGATTGACTTTTGTCACAATTCGTTAACTAATGCCCAAAGCTAATTTAATCGGTGAAATTTAACACATTTGATGAGGCAAAAAAAGCATCTGAACACGCTCTGATGTGGTTACATCTCAGCCACAGGCACTGTTAATGCTGTGTTCAGTTAGGTATTCTAAGTTGTACCTATTTACTTTAAAGTTTCATATACGCGTGCTTGTTGAATCGAATTCGAGGCGGTACACTGAGGCGCTCAACAGAATAAGAATATGACATATGGAATTACAGCTACAACAGTTGCAAAAATTACTACATAACTTACCCCATGCGAAACTTAGCCGCCTGGTGGTGTATTTGGCTGTTGTGTATATCGCATTTCTTTTTGCTAAGTTATTTTGGCTGCTTTGGCCAGTACCGCAGACACAGCCTTTACCTACTCAGTCTCAAGTTTATGCGCAGAATTCGGCCGCGGTTAGCAGTCGCTCTATTCTCGGCCACAACATATTTGGCAAGGCCAATGAAAAACCTGTGGTTGAAGCGCCTAAGCCGGTAATATCTGATGCCCCCGAAACGCAGCTAAATGTTCGCCTAACTGGTATTGTAGCAGTTAGCCAGAATGATGCTGCCGGGCTGGCGATTATTGAGTCCCAGGGGCGCCAGGAAACCTACGTGGTCCAGGATGCCGTTAAGGGTACCCGCGCCAAACTGGCTCAAGTTCTGCCTGATAGGGTGATCCTGGATGTGGGTGGCCGGTTTGAAACTTTGATGTTAGATGGCATTGAGTTCAGCCGTCAGGTTGCTTCACCGGTACAGCCGCGTCGTACTAGCGCAAAGCCAAACAGAGTCAGTAATCAAACCCGTGAAGAGCTTAAGCAGCGCCGAGACGAATTGCTGGCTGAGCCGGGTAAATTGTTTGACTACATTCGTATTTCACCTGAAAGGCGCAATGGCCAACTGGTTGGTTATCGTTTGCGTCCAGGTAAAGACCCTGAACTGTTTAAGAAAATGGGGCTTAAAAATAACGATCTCGCCATTGCTATTAATGGCTTCCAACTCACGGATATGAAACAGGCTATGTCAGCAATGAACGAGCTGAGAAATAGCACTGATGCCAATATCACGATTGAACGTGACGGCCAGACTGTCGATGTGCAATTTAGCCTGTAAAGACAATAATTTTGGAGTTATAAAAATCATGGGTAGAAAGCTACACCTCACAAAAATCAAAAAAGGGTTAGCTAAGTATGCAGCTCTGTTATTTGCGGCTGGATTGTCCTTGTCTGTTTCTGCGGTTGAGTATGCGGCCAACTTTAAAGGCACTGATATTAACGAGTTCATTAATATCATCAGTAAAAATCTCAACAAAACCATCATCATTGACCCAAATGTACGGGGCAACATTAATGTTCGCAGCTACGAGCTGATGGATGAGGCCCTTTATTATCAGTTTTTCCTTAACGTTCTAGAAGTTTACGGCTATGCCGTCGTTGAAATGGAAACTGGGGTTCTGAAAGTTGTACGCAGCTCGGATGGTAAGAAGGCCAATGTTCCATTGGTCGGCGATGGTAACGACAATAACGGGGATGTGATGATCACCCGAGTTGTTGAAGTTAAAAACGTCAGTGTACAGGAACTGGGACCATTGATCCGTCAGTTCAGTGACCAAAAAGATGGTGGTCACGTGACTAACTTCAACTCAGCTAACGTGATGATGTTGACGGGTCATGCTGCGTCGGTGAATCGCTTGGTTAATATCATTAAGTCGGTTGACCAGGCAGGTGATCAGCGCGTTGACATTGTACGTCTGCAACATGCGACAGCTGACGATGTTGTTCAGGTAGTTGAGAAAATCTATAAAGATGGCGGTAAAAACCAGGTTCCAGAGTTTCTGATCCCTAAAATTGTCTCGGATAACCGAACTAACAGTGTGGTTGTTAGTGGTGAAGTACAAGCGCGTACGCGTGCCATTGAATTGATCAAGCGTCTGGATGAAGAACTGGAGAACCAGGGCAATACGCAGGTGTTTTACTTGGATTATGCCAAGGCAGAAGAGCTGGTTAAAGTGCTTCAAGGGGTGAGCAAAACGCTACAAGAAGAAGCGCAGGGAGGCAGTAAGACCCGCACCCGGAGCAGCCAGAACGAAACCAGTATTGAGGCCCACGAAGATTCAAACTCACTGGTTATTACTGCGCAGCCGGATACCATGCGCTCGTTGGCCAGCGTTATCGAAAAGCTTGATGTTCGTCGAGCTCAGGTATTGGTTGAAGCCATTGTAGTTGAAGTACAGGAAGGTGACGGTATTAACTTTGGTCTGCAATGGATCACTGAAAAAGGCGGTATGCTGCAGTTCAATAATGGTACAACGGTACCAGTTGGTGCATTGGCCGTGGCAGCTGAGCAGGCGCGCGACAAGACGGTCGTTCGTACTCAGGCTGGTACAGAAGATCCGACTAAGATCACCGAATACAACGAAACCGTTGAGGGTGATTTAGGTGCATTGGGTTCTTTGCTGGGCGGTATCAATGGTCTGGCAATGGGCGTAGTGAAAAACGACTGGGGTGCGATCATCCAGGCTGTATCAACCGATACCAACTCAAATATTCTGGCTACGCCATCGATCACTACCATGGACAACGAAGAAGCGTCTATGATTGTCGGTCAGGAAGTCCCTATCATCACAGGCTCAACGGCCAGTGAAAATAACTCTAACCCGTTCCAGACCGTAGACCGTCAGGAAGTGGGTGTTAAATTGAAGGTCACGCCACAAATTAATGATGGTACCGCGGTACAGCTAACCATTGAGCAGGAAGTTTCCAGTGTCAGCGGCGCAACCGCGGTTGATATCTCGGTGAATAAACGTGCTATTAACACAACCGTAATTGCTGATGACGGCGGCATGGTTATCCTGGGTGGTCTGATTGACGAAGATGTTCAGGAAAGTGTATCTAAAGTGCCTCTGTTGGGTGATATTCCATTCTTAGGGCACTTATTTAAGTCAACAAACACAACTAAGCGCAAGCGTAACCTGTTAGTGTTTATTCGTCCGACGATTGTCCGTGACAGCCGCAGTATGAACGAGCTGAGCCATGCTAAATATAAGTTTATCCGTGGTGAGCAGACTAAGCAGCGTGAAGACGGTATTGATCTGATGCCACTGCAGGATGCGCCAATTCTGCCTCAGTGGGATGATGCCATGGTATTACCACCGACGTATGAAGAGTTTCTGAGCGAGCAAAACGAGAAGAACAATGACTGAAGCAATACAGGAACTCATTGACGGTCATGATGAAACAGCGTTGGCGCTGGATGAATCAATGGATGCAGAGGCTGGGTCGCATGTGCGCTTGCCCTTTGCTTATGCAAGACGCCAGAGTTTGCTGTTAAGTCAGCAATCAGAAGGTCTGAAAGTTTATTATAAAGGCCAACCTTCGCTGGATGCGTTGCTTGAAGTACGTCGTATTGCTCAGGCTGGATTTACCCTTGAGCAGCTGGATGACGACAAGTTTGAGTTGCTGCTGGAAGCCTCGTATCAGCGAGACAGCTCTGAAACACAGCAGATGATGGAAGACATAGGTAACGAAGTTGACCTATTCTCGCTCGCCGAAGAAATGCCGCAAACTGAAGATCTGCTTGCTGCTGATGACGATGCGCCAATCATCAAACTAATTAACGCCATGCTCAGTGAAGCGATCAAAGAAGGGGCCTCGGATATTCACATCGAGACCTTTGAGCAGGAATTAGTGATCCGTTTCCGGGTCGATGGTGTGCTGAAAGAAGTGCTTAAGCCTAACCGCAAGCTGTCTTCATTGCTGGTATCCCGGATCAAGGTTATGGCTAAACTCGACATCGCTGAAAAGCGGGTCCCACAGGACGGTCGGATCAGTTTACGTATCGCTGGTCGTGCCGTTGATGTGCGGGTTTCGACTATGCCATCCAGTTTTGGTGAGCGTGTAGTACTGCGTCTGTTAGATAAAAACAATGCGCGTCTGAACCTGGAAGATCTGGGTATGACGGAGCGCAACCGTGAACTGTTTGCTGAGATCATTGCCAAACCACACGGTATTATTCTGGTTACCGGTCCGACCGGTTCTGGTAAGAGTACCACCTTGTATGCTGGTATGACGCAGATTAACTCCAAAGATCGCAACATACTGACCGTAGAAGACCCTATTGAATATGAGATCCCCGGAATTGGTCAGACTCAGGTGAACCCCAAAGTGGATATGACCTTTGCCCGTGGTCTGCGCGCGATACTGCGTCAGGATCCAGATGTGGTGATGGTTGGTGAGATCCGGGATCTGGAAACCGCCCAGATAGGCGTTCAGGCGTCACTGACAGGTCACTTGGTGATGTCAACACTACACACCAATACCGCTTCGGGTGCGATTACCCGGATGGAAGACATGGGCGTTGAACCTTTTCTACTATCTTCATCTTTATTGGGTGTCTTGTCACAGCGACTGGTACGAACTTTATGCCCTAACTGTAAAGAAGCACATCTTGCGGATGACCGTGAATGTGAGCTGTTGGGTGTTGAGAAAGGATCTCAAACCACAATTTATCGTGCTGTGGGTTGTGAAGAGTGTAACTTCAACGGCTATAAAGGTCGAACCGGTATCCATGAACTGTTAATTGTGGACGAGCACATTCGTGAATTGATCCATAACGGTAAAGGTGAGCAGTCGGTTGAGAAGTACATACGAACGTTCAGCCCCAGCATTCGTCAGGATGGCTGTGCCCGTGTGCTGAAAGGTCAGACGACGCTGGAAGAGGTGATGCGGGTCACCCGTGAGGAAGGCTAATGGCTGCGTTTGAGTATCGTGCTTTAGACGGCAAAGGAAAAGAGAAAAAAGGCATACTGGAGGCAGATACTGCCAAGCAGGTTCGCCAGATGCTGCGCGAAAAAGCCATGATGCCACTTGAGGTGGCGCCTGCAGCGGAAAAAGAAAAGTCTGCCAGCTCTGGTGGTTTTAGTCTAAGACCTAGCTATAAACCTTCGGTTTCCGATATTGCCCTGATCACCCGCCAGCTAGCGACGTTGATCCAATCCTCTTTGCCAGTAGAAGCTGCCGTAATGGCAGTGGCAGAGCAGTGCGAGAAGCCACGTCTCAAACGCATGCTGATGGCCGTTCGTTCTAAAGTTGTTGAAGGTTACACGCTGGCTGATGGTATGTCAGAGTTTCCGCATGTATTTGATAATTTATATCGGGCTATGGTGGCGGCCGGTGAAAAGTCGGGCCATTTGGATCAAGTATTAAATCGCCTGGCAGATTACACCGAACAGCGTCAGCATATGCGCAGCCAGATCACCCAGGCAATGGTTTATCCAACCATTCTGGTGATATTTGCTATTGCTATCGTGTCAGTTCTGCTGGGCACTGTGGTACCAAAAATTCTAAAAACGTTTGAGAAGTCTAAACAGGTTCTGCCGTGGACAACAGAGTGGGTTATGGCAGCCAGTAATTTTGTGCAGGCCTACTGGATGGTGTCTCTTATCGCTATTTTTGGCAGCGTCTTTTTAATCAAGCAAGCGCTGAAACGGCCCAAGGTGCGTTTTTGGTACGATGCTAAGCTATTACAGCTTCCCGGCATTGGTAAAATTAGTCGCGGCATCAATACCGCGCGCTTTGCTCGTACTCTGAGTATTTTGTCTTCCAGTTCCGTACCTTTGCTGGAAGGGATGAAAATCTCCGGTCAGGTACTGGAAAATGAGAAGATAAAAGCGGCCGTGACCGAAGCGGCAACCCATGTGAGTGAAGGTGCAAGCCTGCGAGCTGCATTGGCACAAACAAAGTTATTTCCGCCCATGATGCTTCATATGATTGCAAGTGGTGAAAAGTCCGGGGAACTGGAGCAGATGCTAGAGCGTGCTGCTAACAACCAGGACAGGGAATTCGAAAGTATGGTCAGCGTTTCGTTAAAACTGCTCGAACCCGCCATGATTGCAAGCATGGCCGTGATCGTGCTGTTTATCGTAATGGCGATCCTACAGCCAATCATGGCGATGAACAAAGCAATTGGTCTGTAGTCAAATTAATTGCATATACAACATCAGCGTGTCGGTTTGATATCGCACGCAAACAGCATTGAGGTAATCAACGTGAAAAAACAATCTGGATTTTCATTATTAGAAGTAATGGTGGTTTTGGTCATCATTGGGATGATCATGTCTATCGTGGCGCCTAACATCATGGGTCAACAAGAAGAAGCTGCAAAAGAAAAAGCGATGCTGGACATTCGTCAGATTGAAGACGCAATGAAAATGTACAAGCTTAAGAATAAAAAGTACCCAACCACAGAGCAAGGTTTGGAAGCCCTGGTAACACAAACCTCCATTGACCCTGTACCAAAGCGTTTCCCTGAAGGCGGCTTTATTTCAAAGCTACCTGAAGATCCTTGGGGTAATCCGTATCAGCTGGTTAGCCCGGGTGAAATGGGTAAGATCGACATCTTTTCAATGGGGCCTGACGGTGAAGTAGGCACAGAAGATGACCTGGGTAACTGGGACAACGAAGAAGACCGTTAATTCTTATGCACACAGCAGTAAACCTTCAATCAGGTGCGCATCAGGCGCACCTACCGAAATCTGGCCGCCAGGCCGGGTTCAGCCTTATCGAAATTCTGATGGTGCTGGTGATCATTGGCTTTTCAGTCAATCTGGTCACGTATACGCTGTCTGACGATATGGAAGAAGAATTAGAGCGTGAAGCGCTCCGACTGCATAGTGTGATCAATATGGCCTCTGAATTTGCCATTCTCAATCAAATTGAGCTGGGCTTTCATCTGGATAAGAAAAAGCTCGAGTTTCTGGTTTTTGATGGTGAAAAATGGACGACTTTTGAGGCCGAAGAACTCTACCAGGCGGTAGAGTATTCCGATGAGTATAAAATTGTACTCACTACGGAAGATTTAGCCTGGGCACAAGACAACATGCTTGAGCAGGCCAATTGGCGTGAGTTGATGGGCAGCGGCGATGAAGAGAGTTTGTTGGAACTGAAAAAACTGAAAATTCCTCAGGTCTTGCTATTGTCGTCGGGTGAAGTCAGTGCGTTTCAGCTCAGCCTTGAGCTCGAGGAAGACAGTGAGCCCGTGTATTTTGTTGAAGGCGAGTTTATGGCGCCGGTGAATTTACGTAAGGAGCCGGAAGACTCATGAATGGCCTGATAGCAAGGACAAAACAAGCTGGCTTTACACTTCTTGAGGTGATGGTTGCACTTAGTATCTGTGCCGTCGCGGGGATTGCTGCGATGCAGGCAACGGGTGAGCATATTAATCATATCAGCACTTTGGAGCAGCAAGCTTATGCTTCTTGGGTGGCCGAAAACCGCCTTGTTATGATGCGCGCTGGCGCCAAAGAAGGCGCGGTGCGCAATGGCCTTAAAGGCGATGAGGAAATGGGCGGAGTAACCTGGTATTGGTCACAGTCTACCCTCGCAACGGCCGATCCCACTTTTGTGAAGGTCACAATAGAAGTGTTTTCCGATGAAAAACGTGAACACTCAGTGTACGACCTGACCACCTTTATTTATAAAAAAGGGAAGCGATAATGCACGCGCATATTTCCTCCCGACAGGGTGGCTTTACCCTGATTGAGGTATTACTGGCCTTGGCTATTTTGGCCATGGTGGTCACTGCCACTCATCAAATCCTGGATACCACACTCAGAGCCAAAGAAGCATCTGAAGAAACGGTGGCAGAGCTGGAATCATTGCAAACTATGTTTCGTTTGATGGATCAGGACTTCAACCAGATGACCAAACGGGAAGTACGTAATGAGGCGGGGGATTTTAGCCCAACATATATCATTCATGGTCGCTACAATCTGAGCAGTCAGTACGATGGGATTGCTTTTGTACGTGATGGCTGGACCAACCCAATTAGTCTGCTGCCTCGTTCTGAATTACAGGCAGTGGGTTATCGTGTCGTAGACGACAATCTGGAACGTATTTACCGAATTTATGTTGACCAGCTTGATGGCACTGAACCTCGCAGCCAGGTGATCCTGGAAAACGTTGAAGAGCTTAAGTTTGAGTTCCTAGACGATAAGCAGAAGTGGCAGAATAGCTGGGACATTAAAGCCCTGCCTTTGGCGGTTGCTGTGACTATCCAGCAACAAGAAGCTGAGCCAATTCGACGCATTTTTTTAACGCCGGGCGATGGCAAAGTGAAACAAGCCAGCAGCGGTGACGATAATCGCAATGGTAATAACGACAATAACAACAATAACGGCCAAAATGACAATGATGGACAAAGGAGGGGCTAGCGTGAAATCTCAACGTGGTGCAGCGTTAGTCATTGTTTTGTTCATTGTGGCTCTGGCCGCGACTATCGCAACAGAAATGACCATGAGTCTGATGGTACAGGTGCAAAAAGCCACCAACCTGCAGACCCATCAGCAAGCTAAATGGTATAGCTATGGGGCGGAAGAGTTGGTCAAAAAGGTCCTGCTCGATAGCCGTAAAGACGAGCCTGATAAAGTTCATTTGGGACAACCCTGGGCATTGTCAGAGGTACCCTATCCGGTGGATCATGGCACTTTGAGTGGTGAGATCACGGATTTGCAGGCCTGTTTAAACCTCAATGCGTTGCGTAATAAACCGCAAAACAGCGGCAACCGGAATGACACAAACCCAGCACACAAAGCGTTGCTTGAGCTGTTAAAGAACATCGAAGACCTGCCCAGTGAAGAAAGCGAAGAGGCCATGGCAGACAGCGTGTATGACTGGTTGGATGATGACAGTATTACGTTCCGCTCGGGCGCCGAAGAAGATGAATATATGTCACTCAGAACCCCTTATCTGACAGCAAATAACCTGTTTGCCTCGGTCAGTGAGCTGAGGATAATCAAAGGGTTTAACCCTCTGGTAATGGAAAAGTTACTGCCTTATGTATGCGTTATCCCGGGCAGCACTGAGTTGGCTATTAATGTCAATACCATTCAGCCCGAACAGGCGTTGTTGCTGAGCGCGTTGATGGAGGGGCTGAGCGAATCTGGCGCAGAGGCAATTATTTCGGCCCGTCCGGAAAAAGGCTTTGACTCAATACAGGAATTTTATTCGGAAGCGGCAAATCAGGGTGCTTCCGACAAACAAAAGAACGATAAAATTTTTACTATTTCAAGCAATTATTTTAAGTTACGAGCAAAGGCTCAGTTCGATGAGCGTTTGTTTCGCCTGACCTCAATAATCGAAATAAAAGATGGTCGGGCGAGCATCCTAGCGCGTAAATTTGGAGGCGTTTAGTGTCAGAAAATTTGATGATCCGTGTGGGTCACTCACAACAAGAGCCGGTTCACTGGTTAGTCTGGTCGGCGCAAGATGCGCAGATCATTGCCAGCGGTGAGCTGGAGCATGCCGGACTGCTCGGTGAGCTTAGTGAAAAAGCACAGAGCCGTTCGGTTGTCGTGTTGCTGCCAGCCTCTAGCGTGCAGTTAAAAACGATTGATTTACCGGCCAAGTGGAATCGCAAACTGGAGCAGGCCCTGCCTTTCATGCTGGAAGAGCAAATTGCCTGCGATATTGATTCGGCCTTTATCGCCGTAGGTAAAGCCGGTCAGCGGGACGAGCAGCACACCATAGATGTGGCCTTATGTGATAAAGCCTGGTTAGCAGCCTGGATGGCCTTATTCGATGATTTTGACATCAGTGTTCAGCGTTTGCTACCTGATGCATTATTACTGCCTGCGCCGCCAGAAAACACTATCAGTGCTATAGAGCTGGGCACGCAGTGGTTGTTCCGCTCAGCAGACTGGCAGGTCAGTGGTGTTGAATCTGACTGGCTCGCAGGTTTCTTAAACTTGCTACCTGAGGAGCGTATTCAACATTTCAGTCCGGGTGAAGCACTGGCATCGAACAAAACGCTCGATGCGATGGAAAGCGAGTATGACTTACCATTGGCGTTGTTTGCTAAACAACTTGAGCAGCAAAGCTTTAACTTACGTCAGGGTAAATTTGCTGCCAAGAAAAAGCAGCCTCAGTGGTGGCGTGATTGGCAAGCTGGCCTAATTGCGGCGTCAATCGCATTGGTCTGCTTTATCGGAATAAAGTCAACGCAGCTGATCTTGTTGCAGAATCAGGCTGATGAGCTAAGCGCGCAGGCTGTTGCCAGTTATAAACAAGCTTTTCCGAATAAAGTGGTGCGCCCACACTTGCTGAAGAAACAGATCCAGAATGAGCTAAACAGTTTATCAGGCGAGCAGCAAGGCGGCTTCCTTGAGTTGACCAATCATTTTGTGACTGTATTCGATGAAGTGAAGGACTTTGAACCCGAAACACTGCGTTATGATCAACGTCGTAACGAACTGCGGATCCGGGCAAAAGCCAACGGCTTCCAGGTCTTTGGTCAGGTAAAAAGCATCCTGGAGCAGCGCGGCATGACAGTGCAGCAAGGTGCACTTAATAATGATGGCGACTACGTGATCGGTGAGATCCGCATTCGAGGTGCAGCATGAAACAGCAAGTGATTAATTATTGGCAATCTCTTAAAGAGCAGGAGCAAAAGCTGCTGATCCTTGGCGGAGTTGTGTTTTGTGTGTTTGTGCTGGTGATGGGGATCATCCGTCCACTCAATACCGCTGTTGAAAAAGCAGAAAAAGAAGTCGATAAACAGCAGGCCCTGGTTTCCTGGGTAGGCAAAAGTGTGACCCAGCTGAAGAGCCAGGGGGTTGGCCGTGCCTCTGCGGCCAATGTTAACCTGACTCAATTGGTGAACCGTACGCGTGGCAAATATAAAATTGTCATCAGTAAAATGCAGCCAAATGATAATGCGCTGCGTGTCAATATCGACAATGTGGAGTTTAACCAGTTGATTGCCTGGCTGGACGAGCTGACCAATCAGCATGGTGTTAAAGTGGCTAACCTGGATCTGGGGAAGGAAGATGCGCCCGGGTATGTTCGAGTTAGCCGTCTGGTATTAGAGAATTAAGTATGAAGAAGATCATCAGTTTAGTGCTGGTTTTTTTACTGGCCTTTGGTGTTTTTGCTGCCATTAGCATGCCAGCCAGTATTGTTTTGCAGCTTTCGCAGGGCTCTTTACCTCGTGCGTTGGCCATTGGAGCCGTATCGGGCTCGGTGTGGGAAGGGCGGATCAGTGAGGTCCGTTACGAAAATGTGCAACTGAATGACGTCACCTGGCAGCTAAATGGCTGGGGACTGTTAACGGGTCAGTTACAGGGTAAAGTTCGTTTTGGTTCACCCAGAGCACTGGATGAAATTTCAGGTAATAGTAATTTCTCTGTGTCTTTACTGGATCAGGCTGCGCAGCTGGATGATGCCACCTTGCGTTTTAGCGTCGAGCAGGCGATGCAGCAGGTTACCCTGCCGCTGCCAGTGGATGCCAAGGGTCGCGTGATCCTGAGTATTGATGAATACCATACTGGCCAGCCATACTGTGATGCCCTCACCGGTGAGATCAGCAGTCCCAATATTGATATCAAAGGGCTCAGTGGCTGGTTCAGTATCGGTGATATGAGTGGTGTACTGAGCTGTAAATCTGGCGATATTGCCGTCACAGTGGATCCGGAGAACCGTTTAGGGCTGCGTGCTGACGCCACGCTGGCTGCCAATATGCAGTTCCGGGTTGCAGGCAATATCAAACCTGAAGCCTCTTTACCAAAAGAAGTTCATGATGCCGTTAAATTCTTAGGCCGTCCTGATAGCGAAGGGCGTTACCCGGTGAACTTATAAATCATGATGACGTTTAACTACGACGCGCAGCATCAGACTGCGCTGACTAATTATCTTGAGCAGCGGCCAGGTGCATTGAGCCTGCGCGCTGTTGAAGGCTATTTGTTTGGGTTGATTTGTAGCCCGGACGGGATAGAGCCTGAGCAATGGCTAAGCGAGCTGAGCCTGAACGATGAGGCGCTGGAAGAACACACCGTGTTTGCTTTTTTAGCACTGCATCATCATATCAGCGAGCAGGTTTTCTCTGAGCAATTTGCTCTGCCTGCACAGGCACACTCTCCCTGGTCGGAAAAGCAACAGTGGAGCCAGGGCTTTTTATTGGCCAGCCAACCCTACTATGAGCGTTTAGCAACCGCTTCTGAGGTGCCACAAGAATTGGTTGAGGCGTTGCAAATGGCGACGGAGCAATTGGCATTTTTCAGTTTGCAAGAGCAGCAAGTAGCACAGTTTTGTCAACAGTCGGGGCAAGAGATGTCGGCCTTTTGTGCTCAGCAATTGAGCTTAGCTAATGACTTTGCGCAAGGCTATGCAGCCTTGATTGAGCAGGTCGCTCTGGCGAGCGGCCTGTACAACGAGTAATTCAGTTACATCAAATCCAGTTCAATGTGAGTGCAGCCTTTCGCACAATGTGCACTCCCTTTAGCTCCCTTTGCAGCGGTCAGGTCGAGTTGGATTGGCTGCTCACAGTGCTGACACAGCACCGTCTGGCCTTTACTCAGTTTCTTCAGCAGGGCTTTTTGTTCATTGAAAGACTTAGCACTGGCTTTGTTCAGTTGAGAAAAGTCCATTACAGCCCCGCCTCGCGCAAAGAGCCGGCCGCGATTTCACACACATCCAGTAGCTTGGGGCCATAAAAGTACATATTCAGCTCATTGCCTTCACAAAACTTGAGGTGAAACACTTTCATTTTTTCATTAGTCGACAGGGCAGACATAATATAGTCGTGCTCTGACTCGGTTAAGGTTAGCTCTTTTTTGATTTGCTGGCGTGCGAGCTTGGCTGCCAGGCTATACTGGGCTTTGCTGGTATCACCAAGCAGATCAACACCATACTGTATCATCTTCTCACGCGGCTCTTTGACACTTGGGTGGTCAATGGTAAACAGAGCCAGGATTGCCACGACTAAAATTAAGTACTTTTTCATAACTGCAACAACTTTGATCTAAACAGCTAAAAGATGTTGCCAGTGTAATAAAATGACGGAATTAAAAGCAAGTTTAGCGCTCAGAATTTTTTATTACCCGAAATGAACGCGATGCTGTTTTATGTCGGGTTTTCCCTTTAAAATGAGCGAGATCTGATCCAGATTGATATACTACATATATAAAATAGAGGTCACTGTAGCAAGTACCTGTCCCAGGCGCGTAAGGAGCTGTGATGGACAAGCAAATTAAGGTCAAAAATATTCCCGTCGACGTCAAAATCCACAAACCCGACGATTTACAACCAGACAGGTTTAACCCTCGCAATCGTATTTATGTCAGGGCTGTTACCGGGTTGCACCAGAAACTCAGAAAGCAGATAGGCTTTATCGGCATGCTGGCGTTCATGCTGTTGCCCTGGATTAACTTCAATGGTGAGCAAGCGGTGCTGTTCGATATCTTTGAGCAAAAATTTAATATTTTTGGTCTGACTCTGTGGCCTCAGGACCTCACCATTCTGGCCTTTATTTTGATGATAGCGGCCTTTGCCTTGTTTTTGGTAACGACTTTCTATGGTCGGGTGTGGTGTGGTTACACTTGCCCGCAGACGGTCTGGACGTTCATTTTTATCTGGTTTGAAGAAAAGCTGGAAGGTACCGCCAATCAGCGTAAGAAGCTTGATCAGCGGCCCATGGATTTTGATAAGTTCTGGCGTAAATCAGCCAAACATCTCAGTTGGGTGCTGTTTTCTCTGTATACCGCCATTTCGTTTGTCGGTTATTTCACGCCCATCCGTGAATTACTCCCCGACCTGCTGATGTTTTCAGCTTCAGGGTATGCGGCGTTAAGTGTGGTGATCTTTACTCTGTGTACTTATGGTAATGCCGGCTGGATGCGTGAGATCATGTGTCTGCATATTTGTCCCTATTCACGTTTTCAGTCTGCGATGTTCGATAAAGACACTTTCACTGTGAGCTATGATACCGCACGTGGCGAAAATCGCGGACCTCGTGGTCGTAAGGAGGATCCTAAAGCGCTGGATCTGGGTGACTGTATCGACTGTAAACTATGTGTGCAGGTTTGTCCGACCGGTATCGACATCCGTAATGGGCTGCAATACGAGTGCATCAATTGTGGTGCCTGTATCGATGCGTGTGATGGTGTAATGGATAAAATGAACTATCCCAGGGGATTGATCTCCTACACAACAGAACGCAATCTCGAAAGCAGCAGTGAAAAAACCAAAGCCGTACGGGGCAAGTTGGTCGGTTACCTATTGATCCTAATTGTCTTAACTGGGGCTCTGGTTGCTAATGTTGCGATGCGCAAAACACTTGACCTGGATATTATCAGAGACAGAAACCAGCTGTATCGGGTCAATGTAGAAGGGTTGGTTGAAAATACTTATACACTGAAGATGATCAACAAAGCACAGGTGCCTCAAACTTTCCTTATCAGTATTCGCGGTTTGTCTGATTTCACTATTCTGGGCAAGCAGGAGATCCACATTGCAGCTGGCTCTACGGTAGATCAGCCGTTGTCGGTCGTCATTGACCCTTACGATCTGACGTTACCGGTTACCGAGTTTGAGTTCGTCATCACAGTTAAAGATGCGCCCTCGGAGTCAATCGCACAGCCGACAAACTTTTTTAAAGGTCGTTAGCATAGATAGGGTACAATGGGGATAACTCAGATAGACATCACAAAAGCGGGGTAGCCCGCTTTTTTGTTACTTTGTCCTAGGCCAGTTTTTGGAACAGGACAGTGAAAGGTAAACACTATGACAGATTTCAGCTTTCAAAATTTAACGCCTGACCTGATCCTGGATGCCATTGAAAGCGTCGGGGTTTATCCCGAATCGGGATTGTTGCCCCTCAATAGTTATGAGAATCGGGTTTATCAGTTTCGTGCCGACGATAACCGTCGCTATGTGGCGAAGTTTTATCGCCCTGAACGCTGGCAGTCCGAGCAAATTCAGGAAGAACACGACTTCACGCTCGCCCTGCAGCAAGCTGAAGTACCGGTTGTTGCCCCTCATCGTGTTGACGGACGCAGCTTGTTTGAGCATCAGGGCTATCGTTTCTGTCTGTTTCCAAGTGTCGGCGGTCGTCAATTCGAGGTGGACAACTTAGATCATCTGGAAATGCTTGGGCGCTATATTGGGCGTTTGCACAGCGTTGCGAAGCAGGATGACTTTGCGCACCGACCGGCGATTGATGTGACCAGCTATCTGCATCAGCCGCGTGTTGATATTTTGGCTTCTGAGTGTTTGCCTGATACATTACGGCTTGCATTTACCACGGTGCTTGATCAGGTCATTAACAAAGCAGAAGAAAAATTCACATCAATCCAGCCGATCCGTTTGCATGGTGATTGCCATGCTGGCAATATTCTATGGTCTCAGGAACAGTTAATGATAGTGGACCTTGATGATTGTCGTCAGGGACCCGCGGTTCAGGATCTCTGGATGATGTTAAGTGGTGACAGGCAGAATCAGGTGATGCAACTTGATACCCTGTTATCTGGCTATGAAGAGTTTGCCTCGTTCGATGCGCGCGAACTTGCCTTAATTGAGCCGCTGAGGGCCATGCGTATGGTGCATTACATGGGATGGCTCGCTAAGCGTTGGCATGATCCGGCATTTCCCCGGAACTTTTCGTGGTTTGCAACAGACAAATACTGGGAACAGCAGATCCTGGCATTAAAAGAACAACTTGCCGCTCTGGATGAAGCGGCGATCAGTCTTTATCCATAAAAATTTAGAGAGAATAGTAATGTTAAAATCGATCAAGGTTGCGCTAATTGCGTTGTGTATGCCAGTGTTGGCAATGGCAGCCGACTTCACGGATGGTAAGCACTATCAGACGCTAACGACAACAAAAAGTGAATCGGCCAAAGTCACCGAGTTCTTTTCTTTTTATTGCCCGCATTGCTTCCAGTTCGAACCGGTTGCCAAAGCGTTGGAGAAAAGCCTGCCACAAGGTGCTGTGTTTGAAAAAAGCCACGTTAATTTCCTGGGTGGCCTGGCACCAGAAGTACAGAGTAACCTGAGTTATGCCTACATCATTGCAAAACACCATGGTAAAGCACAGCAGGTGAGCGACCAGATCTTCAACACCATACACGTGCAGCAAGTGCAACTAAAAGACTTAAAAGATGTCAAAAAGCTACTAGAAGCGAATGGGATCAGTGCTGAGCAGTTCGATGCTGCTATGGCCAGCATGCCGGTGATCAGTGCTGAGAAAGCGATGGTTGAGAAGCAAGATGCATTTAGTAAAGCGGGTGCCTTAACGGGCGTCCCCACTTTTGTTGTGAACGATAAATATAAGATTAACCTGAGAGAACTGAGCAGCCAGGCTGAGCTTGATGCTCTGGTTAAGCACCTATTAGAAAAATAAGGGAAGCAGACTATGTTTAAATCCATTTGCGCCGCTGCACTGGCGCTGTTCCTACCTTTAATGGCCAATGCTGCTAACTTCCAGGAAGGCAAGCATTATGAAGTGGTTGCGGAGCGCGGTACAAAGAAACCTGAAGTGACAGAGTACTTCTCTTTTTATTGCCCTGCCTGTAATAACTTTGAATCATTGATCGGTGAATTTAAGCCAAAACTGGATCAGGACGTGAAGTTCAAAAAGAGTCACGTCGACTTTGTTGGCGTCAGAGACCCTGAAATTCAGCAAATGATGAGCACGGCATTGGCGACAGCGTCAGTATTGCCGCAAAAAGACAAGATTGTATCGGCCATGTTTGCGCACTTGCATGGCAAGCGCGGTAAGTTCAATGAAGTAGCGGACATCAAAGATCTGTTTGTTGCACAGGGCGTGTCTGGTGAAAAATTTGATAAGCTGTACAAGAGTTTCTCAGTTCGCACAAAAGCGAAGAAAATGAAACGTGCGCAAGAGCAAATGCAGGACAAAGGTGCATTGAGTGGTGTACCAACGTTTATCGTCAATGGTAAATACAAGCTGATCTTGTCGCGAGAGTCTGGTGTAACTTCACCGGATGACATTGCCGCACTGATTAATTATCTGGCGAAAAAATCTTAATTTGCCAGAATGAAAAAACCCGCGATGTTCGCGGGTTTTTTTATGTCTTAGATTCGCATTTACTTTCTGGTCAGAAAGACACCCGATTCAACATGGTGGGTGTAAGGGAACTGATCGAAGATAGCGATACGCGACACCAGATGCGTTTCACACAGCAATTCCAAATCACGTTCCAGCGTATCCGGGTTGCAGGAAATATAGATGATGTTGTCGTATTGGCTGACCAGTTTACAGGTTAGTTCATCCATGCCTGCGCGTGGCGGGTCTACCAGAATGGTCTGGCAGTTGTAACTGTGCAGATCTATCCCCTTGAGGCGTGAGAACTGTTTTTCGCCCTTCATCGCTGCCGTAAATTCCTCACTCGACATACGAATGATATCAAGGTTATCTACTTTATTGGCTGCGATATTGTACTGTGCTGAGTGTACAGAAGATTTAGAAATTTCTGTGGCCAATACCCGGTTAAATTGACCCGCCAGGGCGATGGAAAAGTTGCCATTGCCACAATACAGTTCAAGTAAATCGTTTTGCAGTGGTGCGCACAGGTCTTGTGCCCAGGCCAACATCTTTTCGTTCACTGCAGCATTGGGTTGAGTAAAGCTGTTTTCGACTTGTTGGTAGGTGTACTGCTTGTCATTAACAGTCAGCCGCTCAGTCACAAAGTCATCACCAAATACCACTTTTTGTTTTCTGGCTCGGCCGATAAAGTCAACTTTATAACTCTGCTGTAGCTCATGACGTAGCGTTTGCATAGCTTCTTGCCAGGCATCATCCAGTGCTTTGTGGTAAAGCAGGCTGATCAGTACTTCTCCACTGAGTGTGGTGAGATAGTCAATCTGGAACAGTTTACGGCGCAGGATCTCGTTGTGACGTAGTTTATCCATCATCACCTGCATCATTTCATTGACCAGAGGCGCACCTGGATCAAACTGATCCACCCGGATCTTCTCTTTGGTTTGCTGATCGAACATGATGTGGAACAGATCGTCACCGTCATGCCAGACTCTGAATTCACAACGCTGACGATAGTGGCTTTTGGGGGAGTCGTACACTTCCAGCTGTGGCGCATCGAAGCGGGCAAATTGCGCACTGATCCGCTGTTGTTTTTCTTTCAACTGTTGCTCGTAGGTCGAAGTGTCAATCGTGATCACCGCCATATTAAAACCACCATAGTTAATGCAAAGAGGCGCTATTTTAGGATGCACTTTCGATTTGTCCAGCACAGAGCAAAACTTTTTGCTCTTTTATTGTACAATAGACTTAAGCTTATGGCGTTTTGGCCGATAACCAACTATCAAGTAAAGCGGAGAGCAGACATGAAAATCGGACAGTTGAATCAGCTGTTGAATCCGGCGATGCAGCATAACGCGGGTAAAGCTAAATCGCTTATCCCTAATATGTCAATTAATACGGATAGTTACCACGGAAACAAATCTCAGGCAGCGGCAAAAATGCTCGATGATAAACTGGCGCAGGCGCTGGGCATTGAGAAAAAAGAAGAAAAAGACAAGCCGCTGTTTGATTTTGAGGAAATTGTCAAAAATGTGCTGGGGTTTGTACAGGGGGCTGTGAAGAAAGCCAAAGCCGCAGGGGAAGATGACGACACACTCAAGAGTATGCTTGATCAAGCACGCAAGGGCGTGCAGATGGGGATTGATGAAGCGTCTGAAGAGTTAAAAGGCACCGGTTTATTCAATGATGAAATTGAAAATGGGATAGAAAAGTCCAGAGAAGGTATTTTTAGCGGCCTGGACGAATTTGAAAAAGAACTGTTTGATCCTAAGCCCCAACAAGTGTCTGTTAGTGCCGCTCAGTTTGCCAGCTTATCTAATCAGGCTGAATACGCCTTTACTACAGCAGAAGGCGATGAAGTGGTGATTTCATTCAGTGATGCGATGAGCCAGTCTAAGGCGGCGAGTTATGCACGCAATGGTGATGGTGAAGGATTTGCTTATGGTGAGCAGAGCAGTCGTGAACTTAACTTTTCTATCAGTGTGAATGGCGATCTGAATGAAGATGAGCAGGCTGCCATCAACGATATGATGAAAGATATCCGTGATGTCAGCGACACCTTTTTTGCCGGTGATTACGACGATGCCTTTGCCAAAGTGCAGGAGCTGGGTATTAACAGTGAACAAATCGTCAACTTCACCATGGACCTGCGCCAGACTAAAACATCTGCAGCGATTGCTCAGTATCAGCAAAGTAATCCGATGAAAGATTTGGAAAAAGCATTACAGCCATTGGATCAGCGTTTAGAAGGGATCCATGATGAGGCGAAAGGACTGGGTATAGAAGCTCAGTTACCGGATATTATGGCGTGGATCAACGAGGGCCAGGCACGTCTGAATGAGTTTCTGGATTATGCTGAAGGCTTCTTCAGCGCCCTGGAATCACGTCAAGCTGAGAAGCAAGACCAGCAGGTATAATAGAGCGTCTGAACCCACTCTGCTTGAGTTGACACAAGTATTTATTTTAAACCCTGACCGTGGCACACTGCGCGCGAACTGTAAATAAGGAGCGCATGTGCCACACATTCTCGTTTTTGATTCTGGTATCGGCGGAACCAGCGTGCTTGAGCACATTCGTGCAGTACTGCCTCATGCCGATTATAGCTATGTGATGGACAATGTGCTGCTGCCTTATGGCTTACAGTCCCAGCAGACTATTCAGCAGCGTTTGGCCGCCCTGATAAAGTGGCTCGATCGTGATTTGCATCCGGTCGATATCATAGTGATTGCATGCAACACCGCCTCAACTTATGCATTGGGATCCACTCGTCAGTTAACCTCTATCCCGATTGTCGGAGTTGTGCCTGCCATTAAGCCCGCAGCCATCGCCAGTCGTAGTCGACATATTGGCTTACTGGCGACGCCTGCAACGTCCGGAAATACATACACCCAACAACTTATTACGCAATTCGCGAACGAATGCCAGGTTGATTTGTATCAGTCGACTAAATTGGTTGAGCTGGCTGAGCAGTTTTATTGGTCCGGTGAGATTGACCGTGAGCAGCTTGCCGCTGAGATCAAACAACTTGAACTCGCCGCAGGGCTAGATCACTTAGTCCTGGGATGTACGCACTTTCCTATTATTGCGAAACCTTTGAGTGAGGCCATCTCTGAGTCGGTGACCCTGATTGATTCAGGCGCGGCAATTGCCAGGCGTGTTATGTCTTTATTGGCGCAAGGGCGTATCACTGAAGAACCAGGGTTGCCAGTTCAGTGCAATGGCGTTGAGTCAGGAATAACGAATTGGTACGCGACGGCAACCCAGGCGCATAATATTGATAGACCAGACGTCAGGTTGTTCAGCCTTGACCGATAATATTTAGTGATGGATACATGTGCCTGAACAGGTGGGAAGTAAAAAGGGGTGGTAACCAAATTGGCCCCACCCCTGTTAGTGTGTACAACGAGCTTTATAAGATGAAAGAGATCAGTCTTGATCGTTAGTGGTCAGTGACTCTTGTTTTTGTTTCGCTTCTCTGAC
>NZ_JAKRFU010000029.1:0-54068 GCF_022347845.1 Pseudoalteromonas sp. McH1-42
ACGTATTGGCATCTTCGTCATACATAAATATGTTAGACATCACTGCGGCCACCACCGCACCAATCACTAACCAGGCTGCAGCATAATACAGTTTATGCCGAGGCGCACTCATATAACCCGAGAGCACAACACAGGCAGCCGCGACGCCACCTATTACTGGCTTTTTCCACCAACCCGCGTATTCGGCCAACATACCAGCAAGCGTCGCTGAAGAGATAAAGGTAATGACCACTATTACAATGGATAGTAAGAGCTTCAGTATTTGTTGCATAAGCCACCTTTTCATCCTTTAAACACTACTCAGGATAGCCTAGACCTTTCATAGCGCCAGACCTTTGTTGGTTTTTATCTGGAGGCCTGGATCTTTTGCAGAGGCTGAGCTGCCGAGAAAATAGTGTGTACTCGATTCATAAAGGCTGGTCTGGTGGTTCGTCTCGGCTTGCGGTCGGGCATTTTTTATTCAGTTTTCACATTATAAGTTGGTAGGGTTAATAGGGTTTTGTCAGTGTTGTGATAAAAATCATAACCGATATTGATTTTTTAAAGTGCTTAAATTCATCATGTGGGGTGGCGAAAGCTTACATGAATAATTATATGCTTAACTTCGCGGTCTTGCTATGTGATATTTTTACTGAAATAATAAATTTTTAGAGTTTGTAAAATTTCAATGTTTATATATTTGCAATCATCTAATAATTATACTTTGTATAAATTAGGTGTGTAGCTTTTGTATTCATCATTTTGCTCGTTTTTACCATCTTTAACGCCGGTTTTATCCTAGTCGCACCATAGTTTTGAGGTTATTTTTTTGTGCGGTTCTTTTTGTTTGGTTTTCATCTTTGATTTGCTTTTTCTATATTGGTTTTGCTGTTTTATATTGTTTGTCAGGGTTGTATATTGGGTTTTGCGCGAAAAGCAAGAAGTATAAAATAGCCTCTCATGCTTAGACTTTATCCTGGTGTTAAGTAGTTAATTCGCATTGATAGATTATTTAGGATGATGAATTACATCAGCATTATACCTTCTGACGCTTGTAAAATAAGTAGAAAATTAGTTTAATGGGTACATAGGCGTTGCTCAGGTAGGGGAGCTTGCTTGAGAGGGTATCACAGAGCTCAGCAGGAAAGACGCCTGAGATAGCATTAAAATGGACGATGCCAACCCTAAGTCGATGTGTTGTAATAATAAGTTAAAAAACTAGCGGCTCGCTGCTGGTTTTCTGAGAGCTGTTTGAGCATAAATTTATGAAGCCATTACTTTATTTTCCTACGTTGGTATTGTGTTTGTTTCTATTTTCACGGTTTATTAAACCAGAAGCGCTTCCTGCATCTGAAGTACATATAAGGCTCTCAGAAAAAGGGCTCATGAGAGCACGAGCACCTCAGCCCACCATTGAAGCATATGTTGATGAAATACGTGATAAAATAACTGTGAGTAAAGTGAAGGTTGTTATTTCTGCTAACTCATGGCAAGAAGCGGAAGTTGAGAAGTTAAAAAGCAGACTGTTAAATGAATTTGATAACCAAAGGATACAATTCCAGCTAATCTACTCCAGCTAATAAATTGAGGTAAAGAAGCATTGTATGATGGAGGTTTTTTTACTGGTTCAGGGCAAAACACTTTTATCATATCTTTTTGAATATCCAGGAACCTGTGTGTTGAGCTATCTACCATGAGGAATTTATGAAGAAACATTGTATAATTTTAGGCCTGGTTCAATTTATGTTCGGTATGTTGATTTCGATACTGTTAATTGCTACCAATTTTAGCAACTTAGAATCTATCGTGACTATAAAATGGTGGTTGCAAATGCTTGTTGGCATATGTTTTTTCGTTAGTGCATTCAGTGGTTTCTATTTGGTAAAAAATAAGCCATGGGCAGTAGGTTTGAGTAAAAAAACGAGTTTTATCTGGTTGGTCTTTTTTCCGTTGGGTTTACTTGTGATTGCCTATAATTTCTGGCTAATCAGGCGGGTTAATAGAGATGTTAATTAGTATTTTAAAGGGGGTTTAATTAGTTATATTGTGATTTTTATGAGGTTTATGGTTAGGCTTCTTTAGGAGAGGTTGAGCCAATACAAAGGAAGTTGCTATTTTAATTGTCACGCCGTTGAGCAGCTCTGATTGCTTTTTTAGCAAGAATTTTAAGCTTAAAAATCGTTTTATCCCCTCCTACTGTATTACTCAACATCAGTTAGCTTTGCATTTATATAGAAAATCACTTTTTTGCATCCAGTGATTACTGTGTGGAAGAATGTTATGTATTTCGAGTTTCAGCGGGTTGCATTGTAAACAGCAAACCTGCACTAGTTCGAATGCCTATGACTTTTTAGGACAGGTCAAGGAGTTTACTGAGGAGATGATCATGAAGGTATCGACTGCGCACAGACATATAGATGCTAATCCCATCGGCGTGGATTTACCTGCCACCAATGATAATCAAGCTGGCATACTTTATGTACTCGCGATCAAGAACGCGAAAATTAATTATCTTAATGACATAGCGCTCCATTGCACAGAAGCTAACAGAGCAGTGTGTGACGGTAGAAGTTGCAGATTGTAACCTTTTTATAGCTATTTTATCTTTTATTTTAAGTAAAAAAGGTCTTTTTAGTTTGAAGGTAAATGGTGCTACTTCTCGTATGAAATATCGACTTTTAGATTTTTTGTTGGGCTAGTGCTTGGAATAATTTATTTTCTCAAGCAGGGGGGTAACGTTGTTGTAAGTTTTTAGTTAGTAAAGTAAAGTGCCTTTTTAATTCGTTTTAAATTAATAGAAAATAACAAGTGTAGTCAAAACGGAGGCCTACTCTCTGGCCGATTTTTCGCGAGTCGTTTCGCGATAAACATGCCTATGAGGAATTTTTCGTTAATGTATACATTAGTTTTAAAGGAAAATTTATGAGACATTTAATTTGTGCGACTTTGCTTTTGTCATCTTTTTTCAGTGGAGCAGGGGAGCTGGTAAGGAATGCTGTCATTACTGAAGTTGCGAGTTCCAGTGGTAATAAAGATGTGTTTTACGTTAAGTTAAGTGGAGGGACAGGTCCATGTGCAAACGGATCTGTTGAGTTTCCTGCAAGTCAGTCTCAATCAGAGCAGTCTTACAACCAAGCCTTTTCAATTGCCCTTGCAGCGGCAATGAGTGGAAAGAAGATCAGAATACACAATTATTCAAACAATGCGTGTGGCGGAGCAAACTTTATTGGTATTTTCACAAACTAGTAAATTGTAGATTACGACTTATCAGGGTTGGCGTGCACGGTAGTTGAGCATATGATTTACTCAGTTTAAATACTATGTTGCGGTTGTGCGCCTGCTAAATCAGATCCCCTGGCTATGGCTTGCCGGAAATGACTGAATAGCTAGGCAATAGTTGCATTCTTCTTGTATTGATGCACATTAAAACAAGTATATTGATGTTACTTTCAAGTTTTGATCAATGCTGGGCCAAAAAAGTAAATTAAAGTGGCTGTATTAGATTTCAGGTGGCTGTCCTTTTTTTCATTCATCAGTAAGACAGGAAAACTAAGTCATGGCGTACGATCTGGCAGTTGGAAAAAGTAAATATGTTAAGGACGCTCCTGTCATTGTGGCCTCGATTTGTTTCAGTGAGTATCCGTTAATATGCGCTTTGCTGAAGAAGTCAGATAACTTCTTTCTGAGAAGGATGTGTGATCAGTTTAGCGATAGCTCGTTTTCTATTGTTGAGCTGCGCCAAGCCAGAACTGAATTAGGTGTACTGCTTATTGGTGATTTGTCTGATGGGGAAAGACACTTATTGCACAAGTTTTTAGCTGCGATAGGTTATGCCCTGGATAAAGGTGAAATGTTGCATGGCATATCGGACTAGACATTAGTTAAGTGCATTAAAATCGGCGGACAATTCGCCGCTTGGTATTTTTATTTGACTCATGCGCAACATCTGGTTGATATGGTTAGCTTGTGAAAGTGTAATGAACATCAGAGGTGATATGTTTGTTGTAGATGAAGAAAACTGGTCATGGCTATTATTCCAGAATCAAAATGACATGTATTTATCTGTTCTTTGCGGTGGTGTCGCGATGTTTAACGTTGATATTCAGCTCACTCAAACCGAAATAGCTTCATACAGGAGTTTTGGGCGTGGGTTTATCGTAGAGTTGGCTAAAAGTGTCGCTTTTAACCCCGGCGCTTATGCTCGAAGAAAATCCAATTTAAGAACTGAGTTTGACCTGGCTACTGCCATTGAAGTCTGGCGAGAGTCAAATTAACGAGCTTAATATCAATGTCATAATTCTTAGTGACCGTAGATTTTTAGTAATGGTGTTGTCAGTAAGTGCCCAGTTTTTTGATACCTTAAGTGGATGCTCAAGGTGAGCGTTGTGCTTGAAGGTCAGAAGAATAGTTTAAGGAAGAGTGTAATACCCCAGAAGACATAACTAACTTGGTTTATGGTCTAATAGAAGCCAATAAGGCTGACTATGAAATTATCAAGTCACGGTATTTAAAGGAAGAAGATGAGCAACATGATGATCAGCTGATAGCTTCGATCATGAGAGAATATTCAGTTTTGGTAGGCCAGTTTGAGAACGAGTTAAAAGTTGAGTTTGGCACGCTAAAAATAGTCGATGATTTAGTTGTAAAACAGACACTGGCTTTCCACGATTAATAAAGCAGATAAATCATAATCTCAGTACATCATGTGACAAGCTTGAATAAAATCTAAGTTGCTCGGATCAGGTGCCAGGTTACAGAATCGCGGTATTGTTCTAGCACATTCAGAGGCAAGCTACGCGAATCACATTTGTGCTATATCAACGGCAAAGCCAATGCCTGTGATTTTTCATCCGGATACGATGAGTTTTTGCCAGGCCTTTTTACAAAGAGACAAATCATTCTTTGGTAGTGTTCAAAGCCTGTTTAGTGTCTGGCACTTTTAGTCGTCATGCTATTTCGCATATTGTTTTACACAGTGGTTTCGTAACTCTTCCCTCAACCGACTTCGTCAATTAAACGCCTGTGTCAAATTCGACACACTGACCTGTTTCACCTGTCTCAAAACCGATACACCTGCAAAATCCATTTTCCAGGGAAAGAAATAAACATCAATTAAAACAGTTGTGTACAGTGGTTTTAAATCTGGCACATCCCTTGTAACACCTTCTGCAAACCAGACCCAATAACAGAAGGGAAAAGCAGATGGACATACAAAGAGATCTTACACAGCCAGTGCGCTGGAAAAAACTGAGTTATTTGCTGCCGGTTGTCGCGCTGGCTTTGGGTTACTTGGCAATGCAGGAGTTCACCGGTGATGCGTCTTATTTCGTGGATCGGGAAACCGTGGTTACGGCGAAGGTGGAGCAGGGCGATTTTCAGATCAATGTTCGGGCTACCGGTGTGCTAAAGCCCGCAGAGATCCGTTGGGTGGCAGCGCAGGTATCCGGTCGGGTAGAGCAGGTGCTAGTTAAAGCGGGTGCTGAGGTCGAAGTCGGGCAATTGCTACTCAAGTTATCTAATCCGCAGTTGCAACGAGAACTTGAGCAGGCGCGTTGGGAGCAAGAAGCCGCTAAAGCTGAAAATAACGCCACCATAGTTTCGCTGGAATCTCAACTGGTCGAACTCGACAATCAGGTGGTTTCGGCAGATCTGGGTTATCAGGCAGAAAAGCTAAAACTCGACGCCGAAACCCTGTTGATCGAGCAAGGCAATGCCACTGTGTCTCAACTGGATTATCAAAAAAGTCAGCTGGCAGTAAAGCGTGAGCAACAAAAGTGGCAGGCCGCGAAGCAAAAGGCGCTCAAAATGCGCGCTGAAATTGAAGCTACCAAAGCCGCACAAACTGCCCGTTTTGGCCTGCTGGAGAATAATCTCAGGCGCATGCAGGAACAGGTTGATGCTTTGCAGGTACGTGCAGATAAAAGCGGTGTCGTACAGCAAATTTCGCTGGAGCTGGGTGAGCAGGTGAGCCTGGGCGGTAGCATCGCATTGCTGGCATCGCAACAGAATTTATACGCCGAGTTGCAAGTACCGGAAGTCAGGGTTCAGGATATTCAGATTGGCCAGAGCGTGACGCTGGATACCCGAAATAATGAAATAACCGGCACGGTCACACGCATAGACCCCGCAGTGGAAAATGGCATGGTATTGGTGGATGTTGCGTTACCCGACAGTCTGCCTGCGGATGCCCGTCCTGAGCTGACGGTAGACGCACAGGTTCAGGTCAGCCATCTGAGCAATACATTGTATGTCCGCCGTCCAACTTATGCACCCAAATCCAGCCGGATCCAGCTCTATAAACTTGATCAGGCTGGACGTTTTGCTCACAAAACGGCGGTGGCCCTGGGTCAGGTGTCTGTCAATCGGGTGCAGATCGTGTCTGGGCTAAGCGCCGGGGATGAAGTGATTATATCCGACAGCAGTGACTGGCAGGATCATGCCGAAATCAAGCTGAATTAATGCGTTTCTACTAGAAGAAACAAGCAGGCCGTTACGCCTTAACCTTGCCAACAGTGGCTGTTTGCTGCACCCTGTTGGCTCTGAAATGGAGTCATTCATGAGCGCACTCATAAGATTAGAAAATATCAGTAAAAGTTTTTATACCGATGAAATAGAAACTCAGGCATTGCACGGCATTAACCTGAGCATCACAGAGGGTGAGTATGTGGCCCTGACCGGGCAATCCGGGTGCGGTAAGTCAACCCTGTTGTCCTTGCTGGGATTGCTGGATGCACCCACACAGGGGCACTATATACTGAGCAATCAGGATGTATCCCGGTTGTCGCGTGATCAGCGTGCATTCATCCGCAGTAAGCAAATTGGCTTTGTATTTCAGTCGTTCAATCTCATTTCTGACCTCACGGTGGCAGAAAACGTCATGTTGCCTTTGAGCTATCAGTCCGGGATCAGCCGCAAGGAAATGCAGGCCAAGGCGCAGGAAGTGCTTGAGAAAGTCGAAATGAGCCATCGTACTGCGCATTTTCCATCCCAGCTATCCGGTGGTCAGCAGCAACGCGTTGCCGTTGCCAGGGCATTAGTGAATGACCCTGCCATTATTCTGGCCGATGAGCCCACAGGTAACCTGGATTCTAAAAACGCCATGGCGGTGCTGACGTTGTTCGACAAGTTGCATAGCGAAGGCGCAACCATCTGTATGGTGACCCATGACCCCGCGTCTGCATTGCGTGCGCAGCGCAGCCTGGAAATGTTTGATGGCCGCCTGGTAGGAGACACCCGTAATACACAGACATCACAGACATTGGCACACAACGCGTTGGATCTGGAGGCGTTATGATGGCCATGTTGCTGGACCTAAAATACGCATTGCGTCAGCTTTATAAGTCGCCCAAGTTTACCGTGATGACGCTGGGGGTGCTGCTTGGGGGCCTGTCGATAGCCCTGTTCACGTTTTCATTTTTGTATACCACTATCTACAAAGCGCTGCCTTTGCCAGAGGGCGAGTCAGCAAAACGTCTAGTGGTTTATAATGATGGCGAATTCGATATGCCCACTGCCAACGAGTTTCAGGCCCTGAGACAAGGTGCACAAGCCTTCTCTGAACTGGGGATCTTTCGCGATCAGGATGTGCGGATGAGTAAAGGCGAAGCTGGCCGCAACTTTTTTGGTGCTGCGGTACAGGGAGGCTTTTTTGAATTCAGCCGTATAAAACCACTGACAGGACGCACGCTCAATGCTCAGGACAGCCTGCCAGGCGCCCCAGCTGTGGCGGTGATCAGCGAAGAGGTCTGGGAGGATGAGTTTAACCGCGACCCGCAAATGCTGGGTCAGGCTATTGAGCTCAATGGTGTACAGACCGAAGTGGTGGGGATTATGCCGAAGGGGTATCGTTTTCCACATATTGCGCGTATCTGGTTACCTCTGCCCGACAAGGTACTCGACGCGCAAGCCCCGGTGAGCGAGCAGTTTAATGCGTATATTCGCCTCAAAGAAGGTGTTGAAATAGCCACGGCTGAGCGCGAAATGACGCAAATACTGCGTACCCTGCAACTGCAAAATCAGCAGAGTTATGGCATGGAGCCGGTACAAAAACAGGTGCGCATCCTCACCTTTCAGATGGCGCAAACTGGCGGAGAGGGCGCCACGGTGTTTTTCTTTCTGAGTGCGGTTTCTTGGGTAGTGCTACTGCTGGCCTGTATCAATGTGGGCAACCTGTTGCTGGCCAGAATTCTTGAAAAACAAAAAGAGACGGCTATTCGTAACGCGCTGGGGGCAAGTTCCGGGCGCCTGATCAGCCAGTTGATGTGGGAAGGCGTGTTAATCACTCTGTTGGGGACATTTTTGAGTGTTTGCCTGGTTGGCGCAGTATTGGATTATGTTAACGTGGCGCTGCGTTCCTGGTTGCCTGGTGCCGGCCTGTTTTGGTGGCAATATGGGCTTGATGGGGCAACCTTATTGATGGCGCTGGCCTATATGCTGAGTACCGTAATGCTGGCGGTCTTTTTGCCTGCCTGGCGCAGTACGCGTCAGGATATCAATGCCACGCTCAGAGATGGCACCCGAGGAGCGCAAAGTCGTAAAGCTGGTCGCTTGTCTCGTGTTCTGGTAACCACTCAGGTCTTTTTAGTGGCTTTGTTAATGTTGATAGGCTCGATATCAGCACTGATCGCCAATAAATTTGTTAATCTTGACCTGGGCGATGATTATCAGAATGTGATGAGCACGCGTTACAATACTCCAGAACACGAGTATCCCAGCCCACAACAGCGCCTTAACCTGACCTATGCACTGATGAATGAGGTGCAAAATCACAACGCAGTCACACATGTATCGGTGGCACAGTGGTTAGGCCCAAGCAATGTCTTTTTTGCCGACAAAGCCTATGGTGATGAGCAAGCGGGCACTGAAATTGACACGATTTCCATGTTGGGGGATTTCCAGGCCACCGGGGTTAAGCTACTCGAAGGGCGTTTATTTAACCTCGGCGATACCATGGACAAGCGCAAGGTGGTGATCATCAGTGACTCTATGGCAAAGCGTTACTGGCCGGGACAATCCGCACTGGAGCAGCACTTTACCATGGAACTGGAGGGCAAAAATCAGCAAGTGTTTGTGGTGGGTGTGGTCTCGAACCTAATGAACCCGAAATCTTTGTTTGGCAAGCTGGACTCAGCCGATGAAATTTACATCAGTGGTAGTCAGTTCGTGCAAACTCTGCAAAAGCTGTCGTATCGCATTTTGCCCGGCACCCGCAATGCTGACGAAATCTTCTATCAGGCGATGTACAAAATTGCGCCTAATCTGGAGGTTACGCAGACGGTGATGCCGGCCATTAAAAATCGCGATAAAATGCGCGAGTCGATGAAGTTTATTTCTCAATTAACCTTTGCAACCGGCGGCTTTGCATTGGTGCTCGCGGTCATTGGTATTTATGGCCTGACAGCCAATGCCGTGGCACAACGCACGCATGAAATTGGCATTCGTCGTGCCGTGGGCGCACGTGACAGTATTATTGTGGGGTTGTTTATGCGTCAGGGGGCGGTTCAGCTGGTGATTGGCCTTGGGCTGGCATTGTTGCTGTTTGCTTTGTTAGCGATGGGTTTTCAGAAGTTTACTGAGGGTTTATTCCCCGTTGGTGCCTATTATGCTTTGGCTGTGGCGGTAAGTGCTGCGCTAAGCGCTGTGGTGTTGCTGGCGGTGTATATGCCTATCAAACGGGCGATTAAGCTTGAACCGAGCGCAGCGCTGCGTTATGAATAATCCCATAAAAGTGAAGGAAGTATAAGAACTGGCATGAGCACAAAACAACATATTCTGGTCGCCGATGATGATATGAACGTCATTGCCGGTTTGTCTTTTTTGTTGCAGGACGAAGGCTATGAGGTGAGTTGTGTTACCACGGCTCAGGCCGCGCTGGAAAAAGTCAAAGTGCAGTCGTTTGACTGCGCTTTGCTGGACATGAACTTTGGCAAAGACACCACCTCAGGACAAGAAGGGCTTGCCCTGATAGCTGAACTCAGACAGCTCGACAGTCGCCTGCCGATAGTGATGATGACTGGCTGGGCGACCATTGAACTGGCGGTAGATGCGATGCGCAGTGGTGCTCAGGATTTTGTGCAAAAACCCTGGGACAACGAGCGTTTGCTGCACACCTTGCAAACCCATATCACACTTGCACAGTCACAGGGGTTAAATGAGCGGCTGAAACAGCAAAACCAGTTGCTACAGCAAGCCGCGTATCCTCAGGAGCGCAGCGAGATTGTGGCCTGTTCACAGCCGATGCAACAGTTGCTGACTCAGCTTGAACAACTGGCTCAAAGCGATATGAGCATCTTGCTGACTGGCGACAACGGTACCGGTAAAAGCATGCTGGCGGCTTACGTGCACCGATGTTCGGCGCGCGCTGAACAGGCGTTTGTCACGGCCAACATGGGGGCGATAGTCGAAAGCTTGTTTGAGAGTGAGATGTTCGGCCATGTCAAAGGGGCCTTTACCGATGCCAAAGCCAACAGAGCAGGCCGTTTTGAAATGGCTCGTCATGGCACCTTATTTCTGGACGAGATTGCCAATATTCCGCTGTCTCAGCAGGCCAAGTTACTCAGCGTGCTGGAAGAGCGCAGGTTTGAGGCTGTTGGTAGTAGTCAGTCACAGGTTGCTGATGTCCGGGTTATCTCGGCCACCAATGGTGATTTGCCAGCGCAGATCCAATCGGGTGGTTTTCGTCAGGATCTTTACTATCGGTTGAATACGGTGGAACTCAGAGTACCTTCGCTCAGAGAAAGAGTGGCCGACATTGGTCCGCTGAGCGAACACTTTTTGACCCAGTTTGCAGCAAAGTACAACAAACCTGTGTCGCAGCTGAGTGAGCAAGCCCTCACTGCGCTTTGTCAGTACAACTGGCCTGGCAATATTCGCGAGTTGCGCCATATCCTGGAGCGGGCGCTGTTTGTGTGTCGTACGGCCGAGATCACCCCGGACGATCTGGCTATCACAACCGGAGAGCCAGCGGAGGCTAATGTGGACGACCCAAGCCTGACGCTGGATGAAATCGAGCAAGCAGTACTGCGCCAGAGGCTACGTCATCACCAGGGTAATGCCAGTGAAACAGCTCGCTCTTTGGGGCTCAGCCGCAGCGGCTATTATCGTAGGTTGGCCAAGTTTGGTATGGCCGAATAGCAATGCGCAAGGTCTCTGGTTTTGCCCTGACGCACTTGCAGTGCTTGATTATCGCGATTTGTCTGCCTTGTTATCTGTTGATGGTGACAGGCTTGTATATGGCCAGCTGGAATGGCTATTTGGTGGTATTTATTGCGACTGTGTTTGCTTTGTTGCTGATCTGTCTGGTGGTGGCGAGCAAGGCCATGGTGGCGCATCAGCTGCATACCTTAACGAATCTGATTGAAGCCATGACAATGGGGGATTATTCGATGCGAGGACGGGTGAGCGGCGATAAAGCCATGTCTGATTTGCTCAGTCAGGTTAATCTGCTGGCAGACAGCCTCAGCCATCATAAAACCCAGGCGGTGGAATCGCGTCTGATGCTCAATAAGTTCATTAATCAGATGGATGCCATGGTACTGGTGCTGGATGAGCAAGCGCGGGTCATTATGGCCAATCAGCCCGCCCAGACCGTGTTGCTTACTGGCATACCCAGCCCAGAGCAGCCACTCGAGCTTGCCAGCAGTGCTTTGGGCCGCCAACTGATTGCCTCTGATGGTAAAATAGTGATGCTCGATGACGGCCAGATCAGCGGTGAATACCTGGTATTACGAGAGCGCTTTATTAGCGAAGGCAAAGCACATCAGTTTTTAATTATCAGTAATGCTGAGCGCTTGCTGATGGAAAAAGAACGCACGGCCTGGCAGGGTCTGTTGCGGGTATTGAGTCATGAAGTGAACAACACCCTGACGCCCATTAGCACCATAGCGCAGCAGCTTAGCAAGCGTTTATCACAGCCTGACAAACAGCCATCAGCCGACAGTTTGTGTCAGGGCATAGGCATTATCAGTGAACGCGCCAGCTCTTTGAGGTTTTTTTTAGAAGGCTATACTCGTCTGACGCACTTACCTCAACCTAACAAAGTACCGGTAAAACTGGACCGGGTGATCAGTACCCTCACAACCCTTTACCCTGATATACACTGGCAGTTTGAACTGGAGCAGTCTGCTTCAGTGCTGGTTGACCAACAGCAGTTTGAACAGGTGTTGCTCAACCTTACAAAAAACGCGCAGGAAGCCGTCACGCCCGGCCAGCGGGTCGAAATCACTTTGTCTTCTGCTACTTCACTGGGCCAGCTGGTTCTGACCATGGTGGATAATGGTGGTGGGATCGCAAACCCGGACAATGTCTTTGTGCCTTTTTACACGACCAAAGCACAGGGCAGCGGGATTGGTCTGGCTCTGTGTCGGCAGATCATGTTTGCACACGGCGGCAGCATTAAGCTCGACAATAACCCGGACGGTCAGGGCGCGCGAGTGCGCTTGCTATTTCCGCATTACGAAGGCTGACAGCAGGTAAATTGGCGATTGATTTTTAGTTATCACTTCAACTGAAATAAAAAATTAACTTTTTGGTGTCTTTTTATTCACCCTGTGGGCTTAGTCTGTGTGTTGCCAGTATTGGCACTAATCAACTTAAGGAAGAATAATGAGAACACATTTGTTACGCGCCGCTATTGGCGTATGTATGGCAGGCAGCGCATTTGCTGCACAAGCAACCATCTTTACCTGTTCAGGAGTTGTGACCAGCGTTGCTTCTCACAATGGTAATTTTGAAGTCAGATACAACAGTGAGCGCACTGGTAATCAGATGGAGCCGGTAATCATCTATAGCACGCACACTTATCTGCTTGGCCCGGTGCTGAAAGCCATTGAAGCAGGTCAGGACTCACGCACAGTCTACAACCTGGTTATTGAGAATCGCGATGGCGGCAATACCCGTTGTTATGATGGTGAGTCAGAGAACGCCTTGATCGGCATCAGCGCAAAATACTAAGCCGCTGTGCTGTATGGCTGCTGGCGCACAAAGCCAGGCAGTTTAAGGGGCGTCACCGTGATGCCCCAATATATTGTAAAGTCCACTTCTTTCAAGATCATTTCTGTCTGCTTACTCAACCTTTTTCTGTATGAAATACAGGTGCAATTCAACTGTACCTTGGGTGCTTTTTAATCTTTTTGTTTACAAGTGTAAAATTAGTGTTTATATTTTTCGGTTCCCAATAAAGGAAAAACAAAGGTATACACATGTTAAAGGTTAAAAAAACACTTTCAATGACAGCGCTGTCTGTGTCGCTGGGGCTAGGTCTGAGTGCCGCAGTGGTTGCGCAACCAGCTGATGTAGGTGAGCACTTACTTGGTGGCATAAGTACTGAATATTATGAGCCTGAAATTGTCGGTGGTAATCCAGCTAACACCGCAGACTGGCCATTTTATACACAAATCTTAAGTTCGAATGGCACCACTGCATTTTGTGGTGGTAGTTATGTCGGTGATGGTTACGTACTGACTGCGGCGCACTGTGTGAGTGGCAGATCGGCAAGCGGGCTTAATGTTAAAGTGGCGGGTTTTGTGCTTGGCGGCAATGATGGTGACCGCATTGCGGTTGCTGAAAAGTATGTTCACCCACAATATAACAGCAGCACGTTAAACCACGATATTGCGCTGCTTAAGCTGGTTCGTACTCCAACTCAGGGGTCGAGCGTTACACTGGCACAGGGCAATGTTGAGCAGTATGTGCGCGTTGGTGATTTAATTTCTGTTGCAGGTCTTGGTCGTTTGAGTGAAGGCGGCAGCCGTCCTACTAACCTGTATGAGGTAGACGTACCACTGGTTTCTGATCAGGTATGTCGTCAGTCTGGCGGCTCGTACCAGAATGTAGGCAGCGTGGCATTCTGTGCCGGCTACCCTGAGGGTCAGAAAGACTCTTGTAGCGGTGACAGCGGTGGCCCAATCGTAGCAAACTCAGGCGGCCAGGTCGTACAGCTGGGAATCGTCAGCTGGGGGATTGGCTGTGCACGTCCAGCAAAATATGGTGTGTACTCAGATGTGGCGGCACTGCGCAGCTGGATCGACAGCGTAAAAGGTGGAGCTGAGCCGGTTTCTGTGTCGTTCAAAGCAAACGATACGCTCACGGGTTTCAAGGTTGGCGAAACCAAAGCACATACTTTCACCATTACCAACTCAGGTAACACGTCATTCAGCTTTAAGACCTTAAATGTAACCACCAGTGGTGTCACTTCTGGTCTGGTTAAGCCGGTTGATACGTGTAGCGCGAGCACGCTTGCCGCAAATCAGAGCTGTCAGGTGGGGGTTGAATTTGGTGCTAGTCGCAGTGGCTCAGCCGGTGTAGCTGTCAACTTCACCCTGGAAGAAAGCCAGGTGAACTACAGCGCCAAAGCCACGGCGACGGTCACATCGGGTGGTGATACAAACTGTCCTGGTAACTGGGATGCGAACAAGGTTTATGATAAGCCAGATCAGGTGACTTATCAGGGTTTTAAGTATGAAGCGCGCTGGTGGACACGCGGCGATGTACCAAGTGAGTCGGGCACCTGGGGTGTCTGGAAGCTGCTTGGCCAGGACACAAGTTGTACGCGTTAAGCAATTAAGTAAAAAAGCAGCTTAGGCTGCTTTTTTACTGCAAAAATAAGGGAAATCTATTATTCAGCTTATGGCTAGCGCTCGCCACCGCGGGTCATTTTCAGCAACGTCCGGTCGCGTTTAACCAAGTGATGGTACAGGGCTGCAGCGGCATGACCCAGGATCAGCAGCCAGACAAGCCAGGCGCCGAGAATCTCCTTGTGAATAAAGTCGATGGGTTTTTCAAACTCGGCGAATGACAGTCCCAGCCCCTGCTCGACGAGCGTGCTAAACAGCGCTGTGCTTTCAAATTTAGGAATATCAAACAAAAAGAAAAACTCGGTGTCCACACCTGTGCCAATATAGCCGGTTATTGGTGCGATGATCATCACGGCATACAAAGCGTAATGGCCGAGATGGGCAGCCAGATGTTCGATGCGAGTGCCTGGTTCGGCTGCGGGCGCAGTATTGAGCCATCGCCAGATGAGTCTGAGTGCGACAATCACCGCAATTGAAACACCGAACGACAAATGGAGCTGCAATGTGGTCCAGTTTTCCGGGGTTTTGGCTTCGGTAAACCACTGACGATAATAGACGCTGACATAGGCCGCCAGAAATAACAGGGCAGTGCCCCAGTGTAGCCATTTTGCAATGGTGCCATAATCTCGTGAGGTATTCTTGATGCTCACCGGTTCGCTCCAGATAATGAGTTGTTACTGCCGAGGATGGTAACAGTTTGAGGTATAAATGAATGCCACAAAGATCCGGATAAAGTATTCTGTTTTTGAGAACACTGATTTTAATGCTCTGATTTATATTACCTTTATTTTATTAAGTGTGAGTTGTGCTGATTGTATCGCGTGAGGCTGGTTTTGATTTGCCCTGCTATACTGCAAGCGAATACTGTGGGAATCATCCGGAGGTCCTTTGCACACTTTAACCTTAGTCTCTTTGTCGGGGTGGTCTGATATTGTTGAGCGTATTGGCCAGTCTACAGCACATAAAGTATGGCGTGCGTTAGTGACATTACTATCGCAAAATGTCCAATCCGGGTTGAAGCAGGACATATTTGAGCTGGGTGAGCTTTGGTTCGAAACTGACCAGTTTGACTCTCCCGCGCAGGCAGAAAGAGCACTGAGCCAGCACGTGGCGCAGCACCTGCTAAACGAGTTGGATTGTCAGCTGGTTCATGAAGCCGAGATCCAGGTGAGCTCAGCGCAGGTGACAGCGCAAACTTCACAGGAACAAACTATCCGGGCTGGTGCAGCTTGTGCTCTGAACGAGCTTTACCCCGATAGTAAAGAAGATTTGTTGCGGGTGTTTGCCAACAAAAATCTGCTCCCTTACTGGCAGTCAATTCAGCATGTTCAAATCAGCGGCATATTTGGATACGAAGCCTTGATCCGAGGTCCGAAGGCGTCACCCTTGCACCGTGCGGACAAGCTCTTTGGTGCTGCCATGGCACAGGGTCGACAGTTTGATATTGAAAAGCTGGCACTGACAACCCATTTAGCAACGCATCAGGGTCAATGTGAGCAACAAAGCACGGTAAGATTAACGGTTAATCTCTCACCCGCTTTACTATTTGACGCGGATGTGTCGGGCAAATTGCTAGATTATCCTTATGCACACTTGCTCTGTATTGAGCTGACAGAACATCTGCCTGTAGATGACTGGGCACCCATCAAAGCAAAAATGGCCGAACTACGCCAGCTAGGTTACACCTTCTGGCTAGACGATGTTGGTTGCGGATTCTTTGAGCTGACTTTGATCAATGCGGTGAAACCCGATGTGGTGAAGCTGTGTATCACCATTATCAGCCGCCTGGATTATGGCGCTGAGATCATTGATGAGATCAGGCAAGTGGTTGATACGGTCCACCTATATGGTGGTAAGGTGCTGGCTGAAGGTATAGAAACACAGCAGCAGTTAGCTATTGCCCGGGAGTTAGGGGTTGATTATGCACAGGGGTTTTTGTTTGATAAACCCAGGGAAGCCGGGCTGTAAGCACCTAAACCTGTGCTCGTGTAAGGCGGCTTCCAATCTTTAGCGCAATCAGTATACTGCGATTATTAAACCAGTGCAGACGATTGGAGTAGTAATATGCAGTGTCCCAGAACTTCACACCCGCTTAAGCCAGTGAAAGTGGGTGGTATTAAAGTGTATATATCCGAGCACAGTGGTGGTGTCTTTTTTGACAACCAGGTGTTATCTAATTTTACTAATCCATCTGAATTGCGTTCAGAGGTGCTGGCAAAACACCTGCGCCAGTTCTCTGCTCCGCTTGGTGATGAAAGCGCCCGGGTTAAGTGCCCAAAATGCCCTGATATCGTTATGATGCGCCGTTATTTTAGTCCGTTACGTGTGGTTGAAATTGACGAGTGCCCGGGCTGTGGTGGCATCTGGCTTGATACCGGTGAGCTGGATACATTACATGAGAATCATCTGAGTGCGAAAGAGCGTGAGATGCTGAGGATCAAAATGCTCGAAGAGCATCAGGCCTTTCACGTTGATAGCCCCAGGCGCTATAGATTGTCAGAGCAGGACGGGCGCAGCAACCTTGAAAAAGTGTTTGCAATTGCTGCAGACGTGATCGGTGATTGATGAGCAAGTGGGGCGTCCGCCCTTTAACTTTGTTAAAGAGCAGCTGTGTTATCTCAGTGAGTGAACCAGGATCACGGATAGCTGAATAACAATACCGAACCAAAAAACCACCGTGTAACCGGCATACCAGGTTTGACGCAATGGCTGAAACTCGGGCTTATTTGGCAGGGTGTGCTCGGGCGGGCCTATATACATAGGAAACCCTAGTTGGTAGTTGTTCATCTGGGTCAGGTTGAACAATCCCAGCATGAGATTAAGCGTTACAAAGCTGAAAAATTGCTCTAAAGGGTGGCTGAAGTAGCTCAGCGCAGACACAATAAAGAGGTATGCCCAGTATCGAGTAAACGAATAATGCGCATATATTCCATTTATCACTCGGACTGACGTTGTTTTTGCGATTCGAAGCATGTGAATTAACTCGGGTACTAACCGTTGATATCCAGCAGCATACCGACGGCTACACCAATCGCTATACCAAGCGTTACACCATTGACAATATTCTCAGAAGAGACGCCTATGGCAGTACCAACAGCTAACCCGGTGACCATACTAACGCCAATTTTACTGGCTATCTTTTTACGATTTTGTTTATCTGTCTTCATGATTTCACTCCTTTAAAGTCACGTTAGACGGTGGCTAATTTAGCACCAAATGACACCTTATGCCATTTATTTCAATAAAGGGGGAATGAAAAAAATAGCTGCGCCACGTTATGGAGTTAGGCTTGATTGGCATTTTAGCAGCTAAGAGAAAACCACTGTAAACGGGGTTTACAGTGGCTGTATAGGGCACTTAGCCGCGTTGGTGTGGCTGTGAGTAATCGATATCCGGGCCAACTGGCACAACCTGAGTCGGGTTGATCATGGTATGGCTAAAATAGTAGTGGCGCTTGATATGGTAGAAATCCACCGTATCGGCGACATTGGGCCATTGATATAGCTCGCGGATATAACCGGCCAGATTTGGATAGTCTTCAATTTGCTTGAGGTTACATTTAAAGTGACCATGGTAAACATTGTCGAAACGGATCAGGGTGGTGAATAAACGCCAGTCGGCTTCTGTTAGAGTATCCCCAACCAGATAGCGTTGCTTACTCAGTCTTTGCTCCAGTTGCTCAAGCGCTTCAAATAAGGTCTGTACTGCTTCTTCATAGGCAGCCTGCTCGGTGGCGAATCCAGCTTTGTATACCCCATTATTGATTTTGTGATAAACAAAATCGTTAATGTCGTCGATGTCCTGGCGCAGTGCTTCAGGGTAGTAGTCATCAGTGTTGCCTGTCAGCTCGTTAAAGGCTGAGTTGAACATGCGAATAATCTCGCTCGACTCATTACTGACGATGCGCTGAGTGTGTTTGTCCCATAGTACTGGCACTGTCACACGACCTGAATAGTCTGCTTTATTGCGTGTATACAGCTGGTGCATATAGTCCTGATCAAACAGGGTATCACCACCGCTGCCAGTTGCCTTGTCAAAGGTCCAGCCGTGCTCCAGCATATCAGGACTGACCACAGAGACATCAATGTGCGCTTCAAGCTGTTTTAATCGTCTGAAGATCAGCGTTCTGTGGGCCCAGGGACATGCCAGCGACACATATAAATGGTAGCGGCCAGACTCAGCTTTAAAGCCACTGTCGCCCGTAGGTCCGGCGCTGCCATCAGCCGTTACCCAGTTGCGTAATTGCGCGTCTTCGCGTTTAAACTTGCCCTGATTGCTCTTGGTATCGTACCAGACGTCATGCCACTTACCTTCAATTAATCGTCCCATTGTGTTGTCCTCTTAATTCGCTAAATGCTTTACTGTGCCGGGTGTTAAATGCTACCGAATTTTCCGGCCTGATAATCACGTACTGCCTGATGTAGCTCCGCCTGGGTATTCATGACAAACGGACCCATGTGGGCAATTTTTTCTCCAATAGGCTGACCTGCCAACACCAGCATACCTGCTCCTTCTTGGCCACTGCGCAATTCTACCGGGTGCGCCGGGTCGAGTTCCAGCTGATAAGTGGCACCGAATTGCGACTCTGCCAGGGTACCGGTATGAATATAGATCAGGACTTTGCCATAGCCCGACATATCCAGTGTAATCTGCTGGTTGGGTGGTAAAGTCACATCCGCAATGGCGCCATTGCCTGCTAAATCTTTCAGTGGTGATCGAACAGTTTGTTCGCCCAGTTGCCAGCTACCAGCAAGCGCTTTGAGCTCTGCGCCGGAGTCGGTGATAATTACAGGCGCCTTTTGCTCGGTGGTATCCTGATACCGCGGCGCGCGCATTTTGTCTTTGGCTGGCATATTGAGCCAGATCTGAAAACCATGCATACCTTGCTCGACGTCACTGAGTGGCATTTCAGAGTGGATGACACCGCGTCCGGTGCTCATCCATTGTACATCTCCGGCACGGATGGCCTTTTTGTTTCCCATCTGATCCTGATGCTCAAAGCCACCTTTACGAATATAGGTAAAGGTTTCAATACCACGGTGGGGATGAGGCGGAAAGCCTGCCATATAGTCGCTGCTGTTGTCTGATTTTAGTTCGTCGATCATCAAAAAGGGATCTAAACTCTTGCCATCAAAGCCCGCAATACGGCTGATGTTCACGCCCGCGCCATCCTGCGTAGCCTGTGCTTTATTGGTACGAATAATCTGCATAAAAACCTCGTTGCCCGCGCTATCAGTTTAAAGTTAGTCCAATGCGCTGTGTCTGCCTGATGTGACCACTTTAGCAATGCCGTTAGAAGAATGATATTTGCAAATATTGAAGGTTTTGTTCTGAAAAAAAGAATGAATGTGAGATGCGAGAGTTCACAAATGAGCCAACGACACCGTTTTAAATGCTTAAGGAACAAGTTAATATCAGGACTGGATGAAAAATAATAAAAATCTCAATAAGGATTATGACGGTGCAACCAGAACATAAACTGGTTCAATGGGTTCTAGCGACTCGAGGATGAGTTGTGAAGAGCGCCACAGCTATGCAATACCCTAAAGTGAGGGGGACCACAGAATACATTGCTCGCGCCGTATATAGCCCAGATTGAATAATAGAATCAGAGGGACACAAAAGGTTTGCCGCTTAAAAATCAGTCATTGTCTGAAATGCGCCTTGACCTGCGCAAAAAAGTGACTTTAACTTTGTGTGTTATTTGACCCACAAGGGGCAGATTGCAAGGTGGTAGGCACCCGATGAAATTTTCGTTAAACTTGAAGGTAGAGCCGTTGCTCTGGTTTAGGTGTAAGCACCTTTGAGTTTTTTGTGGCAAAGTTCCACAGCGCCCGGCTGAGCGTATATGTCAGCCTGATTAAGAGTACAAACTATGTTAGAGCAAATGCTACTGAGCAACCTGAACAATAAAGCTGAACTCAACGATGAGTCTTTCGAGTATAAAAGCATTTTTTTGAGCTCAGTTGTTCCGGACCCCACCAATGGCCGATTTTTACCGTCAATTTTCGTGAGTGATGAAGACGCTCGTCTGTTTGTAGCGCGTAAGCTGAGTAAAGCACAGCTCATTAAGCTCTATCAGGGAGAAAACCATGTTCTGATTGGTAAATCTATCATCATAAACTGTTTAAAACGCGATACTGAAGACTGGAAACGGGCTTCGCAGACCATAGATTCCATCATTGAGCTAGGCAACAACATTTCTGTGTCAGAAATGATTCAAGTACCCACTTTGTATCCATTGGAAGATGGTCGCTTTCAAATTCTCACAGGACATCGCCGCTTTTTTGCGCTGGTGTATGCCAAAGGGTATGGTGCGGCTGCGCAGTTTAAGGTTTACGATAGCAAGCCCCTGCTAACTAAGGTTAAGCAGTTTCAAGAAAATGCCAGTCGTGAGGATTTGCCTCAGTATGGAAAGTTACAGGCATTTTCTAATGCCATGACAGAGATTGAGCAGCTAAACAAGGCACGCCTGCAGTCTGGTATGTCTCGGCTCACTGTCAGGACAATAGTCCCCAAACTCGGCATTTCGATGGGGGCATATGATAACTACAACGTATTATCGCGTTACCCGGTGGTTATGTCAGCTTATGAAACTGGGTGTAGCTACTCTTTTGTCAAAATGAAACGTCTGATTTTGTCTGTGGAATCACAATATAAGGCAGATCATGACAAGTCTACCCTAAATGCCGTGGATAAACGCGCCATCTCAGATCTCATCGTGCAGCAGTTACGAGGGATCAAAAAGCGGCCTGAAAAAAGCAAAACCCCATTTATCACCACCTCGTTTGACTCACCCAGCGCACTACAAAAATTGCTGACACAGGATGTGACGCAGCTGGCATGTGGTGTCGACTGGTCTGCACTCGACTGGCAGGATAAAAAAGCGGTGTCAACGGCGCTGGCAAAGGTGATAGCCCATCTTGAGCAAGAGTAAAGACCTCAGGCGCGGGTTATCCTCTTAGGATTGTATCAGTGAAAATAGTGGCATAATGGAGATATTTTGGGGCCGTAATGACGTGCTCTTTTGTTGCGTTTTATACTGTTTATTTAATTCCTACCTGTAACTTTTGGTCACTAAATAGACACTGAAACGCCGGAAAATGTGCTCCGGTATCAGTGTCTGCTGCGCTTAATTCGTGCACTTTTTGGGTAAGCTTTGCACCGTGTGTCAGGGTATAACCGGGTGTTTATTTGTGATCCGGGCATTGATGTCAGTTTTGCATTTGTGCCAACAAACCGAACGAATTGGAGATTATGACAACTAAAAGTCATTTTTTTATGGCGCTTTTATTTCACCGTCCATGAAAATAAAATCTATAAATTAATCAAGCCTATAAACGTCATAATCACTGTTAACCTGAGCGACTGGCTAAAAGCCTTGTAGCGCTTTTGAACCATTTTGAAACAATTAATTCCCTAAACCGTCATGTTATTGTCCCGATGTATGGGGTATAAATGTCCCCAATGAAGCACATTGAACAGGATCGAAACGCGTATATAGTATCGGTCTGGTTTAGGCTATGAGACACGATGTGGCGCCGCTGAAAGGGCTTTGGTGCGAGGGTTGTTAATGTTGTTGTTGAAATGTTGCTTTAAGTTATACCTGTTTTGGGTAAATTTTGCGGATCAAGTGAAAAGAAGTTAAAAACTCAATTAAGTCAATAAAAATAAAGGTTTATTGATTTGGTTTATGAAATTTATAATTTTGAGAAATAAAAGTGTAGAAAAAAGATGCAGATTACATAATAATGCGTTTGCGTGAAAATTTAACACTTTGCAATACTTTTTAACATGGACTGATAAGATGAAAAATGACGCATTGACAGAACTGGGCATGAATCTGAATATTCACAATATGAATTCAGAGGCTGTAGATGTACAGCTGCTCCATCATATCTTCAAATTGGCCTATGACTTTGGTTACAAAGACGGGCGCAGCGGTGTATACGTTTGCCCGGCTTCGTCACTGCGTTCATTAAGCGGCAGCGAGCTTGACGCATAAGTCAGGCTATGAATTTATACATACCTAAATACCGCTGACTGACATTTATGCACGTCAGCGAGTAATAAACAGCAACATTAAACCAAAGAGCCGGTTGCATTTGCATGCAGGGCTTTACGATGCCAATTCACTTAATTGTGTACGCTGTTTTGTAGCGAAAAAGTGTCGCGACAACATGACAGCCCGGGTATGAGCTTGTGTTCATCGAGCCGGGTATTGAACAAGTACAGTGTGCGCTGGACTTTTCATTCAATATGGCAAAAAGATTAAGACTGATTGGACTTATGTATCACTGGTGCTGATATCACAGATTACCTGCTTTAGGGATTCTGATGCCGGTGTTTTTCTTTATCATTAATTTGATTGCAAAAGCGAAAATATGAAACAGTTCTTTTTACAGCTCAGCGAAAAAGGGATCAAACTTACTGTCGATGAACAGGGTAAGTTACTGGTCAGAGGTAAGCTCAAGGCTTTGACAGCAGATGAGAAAGATTTTCTAAAGAACAATAAACAACAGATCATACAAGCGATTGGTCAACGCCAAAATGGCGTTACTGAGTCGCCCATTGCGGTTGCCAAAGCACAGCCAGGCGAGCCGCCAGTATTGTCCTTTTCTCAGCGCCGTTTGTGGTTTATTGATCAACTGAATCGCGGCTCCAGCGAGTACAATATGCCGATGGCTTTCGAGGTGCATGGACACCTGGATGTAGCCAAGGTGGAGCAAGCGCTGAACGCCATAGTGCAGCGCCATGAGGTGTTGAGAACGGTTTTTTATGAGTGTGATGGTGCGCCGTGTCTGCGCGTGTTAGACGATGCCAGATTGCATATCACAGTGTTAGATTTGAGTGACCAGGCCGACCCACATCAAGCTGCCAGGGCCCATCTGGAGCGCGAAGCAAGCCGCCCCTTTGATCTCAGCCAGGATCTGATGGTCAGAGCCAGCTATCTGCAATTAACCCATGATGATGCAAAGTGCTGTCAGGCGCTGTTGAGCTTTAACATGCACCATATCGCGTCGGATGGCTGGTCAATGGATGTGCTGACCAAAGAGTTTTTCGCGATTTACCAATCACTTGAGCAAGGCACACCGAGTCCACTTGCCCCGCTTGCCATTCAGTACAGTGATTTTGCATATTGGCAGCAACACAGTTTTGCACAAGCAGGGCTTAAGAAGCAGCTAGAGTACTGGCAGCAACAGCTGCAACAAGTGCCGGCACTCCATCAGTTGCCTTTGGATGCCAGCCGGCCTGCTGAAAAGCAGTACCGGGGTGAGTTGGTCACGTCGCAACTGAGTCGTAAGGTGGCGACCAGGTTGCTGACATTGGCCAGGGAACTGCAACTGACGCCGTTTATGCTGCTACATGCGGCACTGGCGCTGGTACTGAGTCGCCATAGCAATAGCAAAGACATTGTTATTGGTAGCCCGGTGGCTAACCGTCAGGATCCATCTCTGGCACCGTTGATCGGCTTTTTCGTCAATACCCTGGTGCTGAGGGTCAGCACAGCCCATGACACCTTACGCGATTACCTGGCACACGTCAGAGCGGTACACCTGGCTGCGCAGAGCAATCAGGATGTGCCATTTGAGCAGCTGGTCGAAGTATTAAACGTACCACGCAATAACGCCTATAGCCCGTTATTTCAGATTTTGCTGACGACAGACAATCAATTTAGTGCAGCTGCTGAGCAAGCGGAACATGTCCAGCTTGGCGAGGCGTCATTGCAGGCGATGCAAGAGGTTAGCCTGACCACCAAATTTGATTTAGACATTCATATGTCGCTGAATGAGGAGGGTGTATCAGTTGGCTGGACCTACGACGTCACTTTGTTTGAACGAGCACACATCAGTCAGTTAGATCGGCACCTGGGTAACGTGTTGGGTGCGATGGCCGAGCTGGCTCACACAGAATGCTGGTCGACCAACCTGAGTGCTCTCTCTATGGTGAGTGAGCAAGAACAGCAGCAAGCGCTGGCGTTAACGAAGGGCGCACAGCTATCTTCTGAATGCCAAGCCGTGCATCAGTTGCTGGAATATCAGGCCCGACATAACCCGAACGCCATTGCGTTGCAGGATCACGCAACTGAGCTGACGTACGCAGAACTGAATGCCCGTGCTGATGCACTGGCGATGCGCTTAGTGACGGAGCATGGTGTCACTGTGGGCCAGCCTGTTGCCATTGTGGCACAGCGCAGCATTGCCACTGTGTGCGCGGTTGCTGCTCTGCTCAAAGCGGGTGCAACCTATGTGCCCCTTGACCCCGAAGCCCCAGAAGAACGACTAAACTACATTGTCAGCGAGCTGTCACTCTCGTTGGTTTTATCGCAGACACAAGACACGTTTGCCGGATTATCTTGTGTACGATTGGACAATCCAGCTTTATCGCAGCCAGCAGCACAAGCGCATAGCCTGCCGGACATTGACGGCGATCACAGTGCCTATATTCTCTATACTTCCGGCTCAACTGGTCGGCCAAAAGGCGTCAACCAACGCCATAGCACTTTGGTGAATCTGAGTGCTCACCAGGCTGAAATTGACGGTATCACGCAGCCCTATCGTACTTTGCAATTTACTCCGCTGACTTTCGATGTGTCGGCTCAGGAGCTGGCTACCAGCTGGAGTACGGGTGCTTGTCTGGTGTTGATGTCACAGCAGCAGAAAGACCAGTTACAGGATCTTGCCAGCCTGGTTGCTGCGCAAGGAATAGAGCGATTGTTTGTTCCACCTGCGGTCTTTGATTTACTGGCTGAGCAGGCAAATCAAACCCCTGCCATTGACCTGACAGGACTCAGACAGGTGTTTGTTGCCGGAGATGTGTTGAAACTTACCCCCAGCATTCGTCAGTTTATGGCACAACATCCGTCTTGTGACCTCTACAACCATTATGGTCCGACTGAAACCCATGTTGCTACAACCTGTCACGTCACACAATTTGAGCAGGAAGAAGCCAGCATTGGGCGGGCGATTGCTAATACCCAGTGTTTGATTTTAGACGCGGATTTAGTCCCGGTACCAACAGGCTGTGTGGGCGAGCTATATGTTGCGGGGCCAGGTGTCGCAGTGGGCTACTACAACAATGCTGAGCTGACTGATGAGCGTTTCTTTGATGCGACTAATGTTCAGATGTTGCCAGCTAATTTATCGCGCCTTTATAAAACCGGCGATTTGGTCCGCCTGACACCACAAGGTGATTTACAATACCTGGGCCGAAGCGATGAACAAATAAAAATCCGTGGATTCCGTATCGAACCTGGTGAGATAAGCGCCGTTCTGGAATCTTTTGATGAGGTTGAGTCTGCACTGGTACTGGCAATCGGCGAGGCTGCGAGCAAGCAACTCGTTGCCTATGTACGTCCTTGTATCACGTGTGAGACAAGCGATGCGCAGCAACACTTGATTGCGACACTGTTGACTGCGCTCAGGTCTGTTTTGCCTGCTTATATGGTGCCAACTGCTATCGCCTTAGTTGAGCAATGGCCACTCACTGCCAATGGTAAAATCGACCGACGTGCCTTGCCTGCGATTAAAACGGATCAGGCTCTGAGTAAGAGACAAGCGCCCCAAACGAAGACAGAGCAGACTCTGGCCGAGATTTGGGCGACCCTACTTTCGTGTGAGGCTGAGCAGTTAACTCGTGAAGCGGACTTCTTTGCGCTCGGTGGTCATTCGTTGTTATCGGTACGCTTGGTGTCTTTGATCCGTAGTGAGTTTGAGGTTGAAATTGCCGTCAAACAGGTTTTCTCAGCAAGTACTTTGGCAGATTTGGCTACACTGATCGAGCAAAGCAGTAAAGTATCACGACCTGCGATTGAAGCATTACCACGCGATACGGACAGCTTTGAGTTATCTTACGCTCAGCAGCGACTGTGGTTTATCGATCAGTTCCAGGGCAGCTCTGCCCAATACAATATGCCGATGGCATTTGAGATTGAAGGGTCGTTTAACCTTGCGCTTGCGCAACAAGCACTAAGCACCATAGTGGCACGGCACGAAGTGCTGCGTACGGTTTATCAGGAAGGGCAGGCTGGACCCGTGCAGGTTATCCTAACGCCTCAGCCTGTGATTATACGCCACATTGAGCTACACCACCTGGCCGGGACTGATGCGCAACAACAGCTCGATCAACTGCTGGCCGAAGATGCCCACGCGCCATTTGATCTGGCTACTGATCTAATGTTGCGTGCCAGCTTCATCAGTTTGAATCCATCTCGTGGCGTATTGCTGCTCAATATGCATCATATCGCTTCAGACGGTTGGTCGCTAAACTTGTTCAGCAGAGAATTTTTCTCTTTATATACAGCATATCAAAATGGGTGTGATAACCCGTTAGCGCCGCTCAGTATCCAGTATGCCGATTTTGCTCAATGGCAACGCAACTGGTTACAAGGAGATGTGCTGCAACAACAACTCGACTACTGGCAAACTCAACTGAGCGATGTACCGGGTGTACATGGTATTCCACTGGATTATCCAAGGCCTGCTGAAAAAAGCTATGAAGGCGCAATGGTGTCGGGTAAAGCTTCTGCACAACTGGCTGCTCAGTTAAGCGATATGGCTGCACATTACCAGATGACACCATTTATGTTGTTGCATGCGGTGCTGGCACTGACCATCAGCCGTTACAGTAACAGCATGGATGTGGTGATAGGCACGCCAGTGGCAAACCGACTTCAGGCCGAAGTGGAGCCGCTGATTGGTTTCTTTGTCAATATTCTTGCACTGCGGGTGAACACAGAGCAGCCATCGCTGGATGCGTATCTGCAACATGTCAGAGATGTGCATCTGGACGCGCAAAGTCATCAGGACCTGCCGTTTGAGCAGCTGGTAGACGCTTTACAGATCCCGCGAGGCGATGCCCATGCACCGCTGTGTCAGATCATGACGTCTTTCAATAGCGCGCAAACACAGCCCGGGTCTGAGCAAAGTACGCTCGACGGGTTGACGCTCACGCCACTGATGCAGGCCGGATGTGTGGCAAAATTCGACCTCGAAGTGGAGTTTTCACTGGGTGAAACGGCGCTTCAGGTTAACTGGATTTATGACACTTCATTATTTTCACAGACCCATATCACACACCTGAGTGAGCACCTGATGTTGTTGCTGGAGCGTCTGGTACAAACTGAGATGACCCACAGTCTGAACAACCCGCCCGGGCAGCTGAGTGTACTGGCGAACGAACAAAGCCAGTATCTGGTTAATGCTCTCAATGATAACTATCATGAGTATGACCGGACCTTATGTATTCATCAGGCCTTTGAGCTGCAGGTTGAGCGCAACCCGGATCATATTGCACTTGTCTATGCCGATCAGCAGCTGAGTTATGCACAGCTCAATAGCAAGGCCAATCAGCTTGCACATTACCTGCGTGAACAGGGTGCTATCACATCGGATACTTTGATTGGGGTTGCCCTGGACCGCTCACTGGAAATGATCATCGCCACTCTGGCCGTGCTTAAAGCGGGTGGCGCTTATGTGCCACTGGACCCGGCTTATCCACCGGCACGATTAAGTTATATGCTCGAAGACGCGGGGATCAGGACCATCATTAGCAGTCAGGCTATCAGTGATGCAGTTGCCCTCTCCGATTACGCGCTAATTCCGTTGGATGGCTTGCTCGATGATACCTGTTTGGGGCCGTTCAGCCATTATAGCGAAGAAAATCTGGATCATAGCGCGCTGGGACTGCTGCCCACCAGCCTGGCCTACGAGATTTATACCTCAGGCTCGACGGGTCAGCCAAAAGGGGTGTTACTTGAGCATCAGGGGATAGTCAATCTGGCGGATAACCAACGCCGTGCTTTTGCCATTACTCCGCGCAGCAGGGTACTGCATTTCGCATCAATGAGCTTTGATGCGGGCACCTGGGAATATGCCATGGCACTGCTCAATGGGGCTACGCTGATCATAGCCAGCAGCGAACAAAGACGCTCGCCTGACGACATTACTGCACTGCTTGCGCAACAGCAGATCAGCCATGTGACTTTACCTCCGGCATTTTTGGCCATGATGCCACTCGACACCTCGCTGTCATTGCAGGCATTAATTGTGGCAGGTGAAGCCTGTGAACCGGAGTTGGTCAATCAATGGTCGGCACATTATCCTTTCTTTAATGCCTATGGCCCAACGGAAGCGTCGGTATGTGCGTCATATCAGCGCCTGTACCCGGGCACACCGATCACCATAGGTAAACCACTGAACAATGTGAGCCTGTATGTTCTGGATAACCATATGGCGCTGGTGCCTCCGGGTGTAATTGGTGAGCTACATATTGGTGGCGACGGGCTGGCACGTGGTTATCATCAGCGCCCTGAGCTGAGTGCCGAGAAGTTTGTTGAAAACCCGTTTTATTATTATCCGGCTCACCGTGACAGTACCCGTTTGTACAAAACGGGCGATTTGGCCAAAATATTGCCCGATGGCAGCATTGAGTTTGTCGGTCGCCTCGATGCGCAGGTCAAAATTCGCGGTTTCCGTATTGAGCTGAGCGAAGTGGAGGCCCAGCTCAATCGCTGTGCCGTGCTGGATTCTGCCGTGGTTTTGGTGAAGCAGGCCAGTAATGGCACGGATATGCTCATCGCGTATATTCAACCGCGCGATGAAGCGCAGGACCAGACTTCCGTGATACAGGAAGTTGAGCAGCATTTACATGCTCAGTTGCCGGAATATATGGTGCCGAGCCGTTTTGTGGTGGTTGCTCAGTGGCCACTCACCCCGAATGGAAAAATAGATAAAAAAGCGTTGCCAGACGTGTCTGGCGCAGACAGCGAGCAGCCTTATGTTGCACCTGAAACGGCCACAGAACAGGCGCTGGCAGAAGTCTGGTCAGCCCTGTTAGGCATAGAAGCCAGTGAGATAAGCAGCCATGCACGATTTTTTGAGCAAGGTGGTAACTCCATTTTAGTGACCCGACTGGAAACCCAGATCCGTCACCGCTTCGCTGTTGAGTTTTCTATTAAAGAACTGTTTGCACAGCCGCAGCTTAAAGAGCAGGCATTGCACATAGATTACCTGCTCAGCCGCCAAAGTGACCCGTTGGCAGAGGATGATGCTGAGCTGGAGGAAATGGACTGGTAATAAGGTTAGTCAGGCCACAGGCCTGAGATTCAAGCACACGTTAATACATAAAATAAACAATCTGCCAGTCTGATTAATCAGGCTGGTTTTAAGTCGTAGAGGCTAAGCCGGTGTATGGGCGCGATTCAGGTATCTGAGTGGTTCCTCCGATACGGGCACAGCGCTTTTGCAGTTAAACACAGATATGAGTTAGTCAGCCATTATGGAAAATATCAAACAGCTACTCGTTGAGCTCGAGCAGGCGGGGATCCGGTTATTCTTACAGGATGGGGCATTAAAGTCCAAAGCCAAAAAAGGGGCCATCACGGTCGATATCGCAAAGCAGATCAAACAACATAAAAGTGCCATTATTGAAGCACTCGCTCAGTATACTGAAGCTTCTGTTGTGAGTCCGGTGGCGCGTCGTGAAGATCTCAGCAGTTATCCGCTGTCGTTTGCACAGCAGCGTCTGTATACGCTGGATCAAATCCAGGGCGGCTCCAGCGAATACCACATGCCGATGGTGTTCAGACTCACAGGTCAGATTGACGTTGCGCTGATTGAGCGTGTGTTCCGCGACATAGTGACTCGTCATGACGTACTCAGAGCGGTGTTTCGTCAGTCTGAGCTGGGCGTGCAGCAGTCATTGCTCGACCCGCAAGATTTTTGTGTGACGCAAGAGACCCTGACTGTACAAAATGACGCGGCAGGGATTGAGCAGTTTATTAATGATGCGGCAGGGCAGCCATTTGATCTGGCGCAGGACTTTATGCTGCGGGTGCGCTTTTTAGCTTTGAGTGCGGATGATGCCGGGGTGTTGTTTATCAACATGCACCATATCGCCACCGATGGCTGGTCCATGGACATACTGCTCCGGGAATTCTTCGCGCTTTACCATGCTTATGGCTATGGTCAGCCAAATCCACTTCCCGAATTAACAATTCAGTACGCCGATTATGCCCAGTGGCAGCGTGACTGGCTCCAGGGCGAGGTGCTGCAAACTCAGCTCAATTATTGGCAACAGCAACTGGCTCAGTTGCCCCGGGTGCATGCTTTGCCACTCGATTTTCCAAGGCCAGACGTCAAAGCTTACCAGGGAGAAGTGGTGTCACAGCCGCTCAGTGCTGAATTGTGTCAAAAGCTGTCAGCGCTTGCCCGGCGTTATGAATTGACTCCGTTTATGCTGATCCATGGTGCGCTGGCGCTGGTGTTGTCCCGTAACAGTAATCACCATGATATTGTGATAGGCACACCGGTGGCCAACCGCCGTCAGGTTGAGCTGGAGTCTCTGATCGGCTTTTTTGTCAATACCCTAATCCTGAGAGTGGACACGCAGGACCAGCCACTAACGGACTTCCTGGCGCAATTGAGACAAGTGCATTTAGATGCTCAGTCGCATCAGGATCTGCCGTTCGAAAAGCTGGTGGAGGTATTGAAAGTCCCTCGTAGTACCGCGCACAGTCCGCTGTTTCAGATCATGCTGACCACCAATTCAGACTATGGTGTGAGTGAACCGCATTCCGACACCACAGAGCTGGCAGGGTTGTCCATCACTCCCATGGCTGGCAGTGGAGCGACAACCAAGTTTGATCTGGATATCAATGCCTCAATGAGTGACGAGGGCGGTGTCATTGAGTGGACGTATGACCTGACCCTGTTTACTCGTGAACGTATCGCAACCCTAGCAAAGCACTTGGATAACACGCTGATATTCCTGGCGGAAATGGATACCGACAGGGCAGCCAATATTGCGGCTATTACTATGTTGACTGAGCTGGAGATTGAGCAGCTCAGTCAGTTTAATAATAACGCCATTGATTATCCGCAAGAGCTCTGTATTCATGAGCTGTTTGAGGCTCAGGCTGCGCAAAACCCAGAACGCCGCGCCGTACAACATGGCGCGGCGTCACTGAGCTATGGCGAACTCAATGCCCGGGCAAACCAGCTGGCGCATTACCTGAGATTTGAACATCATATCAGTCCAGATTGCCCGGTGGGCGTGTGTCTGGAGCGTGGCGTAGACATGGTCGTCGCGATGCTTGCGATTCTCAAGGCGGGTGGTGCCTACGTGCCGCTTGACCCGGCGTATCCGTCAGAGCGACTGGCTTATCTGATTGAAGATGCCAGCCTGAGCGTCGTCCTGACCCAGCAAAGTCTGACTAACACGGTGGCGCTGCCGGGTGCACAAGCGGTGATGCTGGACGATTTGGTTGCCCAAGGGAGTGCTTTCACTCATTATTCCACGGCGAACATTGGCCGCAATGAAAGCGGTGTGACAGCGCAACATCTGGCTTACTTGATTTATACCTCTGGCTCTACCGGTAAACCCAAAGGGGTGATGATTGAACACCGAAACACGGTAGCCATGCTGTACTGGGCCCGGGCCGCTTTTGACGATGCGGCGCTGCGCCGGGTACTGGCTTCGACCTCGCTGAACTTTGACTTGTCGGTCTATGAAATCTTCTTACCGCTGAGCTTTGGTTTTGAAGTTGTGGTGGTTAAAAATGCCCTGACGCTGGCGGATGAGCCGCTGGACATCAGTTTAATTAACACAGTGCCATCTGCGATGAAGGCGCTATTGGATGTCGGTGCATTGCCTGATAGCCTGACGACCGTCAACCTGGCCGGAGAGCCGTTAACCGCTCAGCAGGTGAATCAGATCTTCGCGGCTTTGCCAGATGCAGAAGTATGCAACCTGTATGGCCCATCGGAAGACACCACGTATTCAACCTGTGCGCGTTTCACCGGGCAACTAGCGTCCGTGCCCGACATTGGTCACGTGATAGCGAACAGCCAGGCCTATGTGTTAGGCAGTGCGATGGAGCGGCTACCAGTTGGGTGTGTCGGAGAGCTTTATCTGGGTGGTGTAGGTGTCGCGCGGGGTTATCTGAACCGACCCGATCTGACCGAGGAGCGCTTCATCGCCAATCCTTATTACCAGGCAGGTGAGCACGATAACAGCCCACGCTTGTATCGCACAGGTGACTTAGTGCGTTATCGCCAGGACGGGCGACTTGAGTTTATTGGTCGCAGCGATGATCAGGTGAAGATCCGCGGTTTCCGCATTGAGTTGGGTGAGATTGAGCATCGTCTCAATCAGCTTGAAGACATAGCATTGTCACAGGTTCTGGCGCGCACGCTGGCTGATGGTCAGCAGCAACTGGTGGCTTATGTGCAGCCCTGTCTCACATGTGAGACAGCACAGGATGAGGCGCAACAGGCAAGCTGGATAGCCGATATTAAAACGCGCCTGGGGCAACAACTGCCAGCCCATATGGTGCCAGGCTTGTTTGTGGTGATGCCACAGTGGCCACTGACGCCAAACGGCAAAATTGATAAAAAAGCCCTGCCCGCGCCCGACGCACTGCAACAAAGCAGCGCCCAATACGTTGCGCCAGAAACAGAGCTGGCCTGCTTGCTGGCAGGCTTATGGGCCGAGTTATTGGGGCTGGAGCAGGATCAGATCAGTGCCACCGCCAATTTCTTTGAGCTGGGTGGGCATTCACTGTTGATTATGCAGCTGCTGGCCAAACTCCAGCAGCACAATCTTAATAGCAGCGCGCAACAGCTATTCCAGGCTAAAGACCTGGCCGCGATGGCCGCCGTTATTGATGAGGCTGATGACGCGTTTGCCATCCCTGACAATCGCATCCCGGCGCACTGTGAGGCCATCACACCTGAGATGCTGACGCTGGTAACGCTGGAACAACCTGAAATAGAGGTCATTGCAGCGGCTGTGCCTGGCGGGATGCGCAATATTCAGGATATCTATCCATTAGCACCGCTTCAGGAAGGGGTGCTGTTTGTACATACTCTCAATCCGGAGCATGACCCGTATGTCACCACTGCTAGTTTTGAGTTTGCCTCAGCAGACAAGCTGGCCGGGTTTGTGGCGCAGCTAAATTGGTTAGTGCAGCGTCATGATGTGCTGCGTACCGCAGTGTTCTGGCGAGGCCGGGAGCAGGCGATGCAGGTGGTGCTGCGTGAAGCGACATTACCTGTGACTGAGCTGGCACTGAGTGGGGACGATCTCAAAGCACAGTTTGCCCGCTATGTGGCAAGCGGACCACATGGCTTTGACCTGGAATCAGCACCGCTGATCCAGCTAGTCACCAGCCCGCAAGACGAGCAGGGGCGCACCTTTGCCATGCTCAAGTTCCATCATTTGATTACGGATCATGTTTCTTTAGAGATCCTGATGAATGAACTCGAAGCTGATGATGTGCAGACACTGCCCGCGCCTTTACCGTATCGAGAATTTATCGCCCGCTCTATGGCGCAAAGCGCGCTGCTGGATACGGCCGAGTTTTTTACTGAATTACTGGGCGACATCGACACCCCAACTCTGCCGTTTGAACTGGCTCAGGTGGCAGGCGATGGCAACGCGGTGGTTGAATATACTCAGTCTTTAAGTGCCGCACAATCTGAGCTGATCCGCACCTTAAGTAAGCGTCATCAGTGCAGCCCGGCGGCTGTGTTCCATCTCGCCTGGGCTCAGGTTTTAAGTGCCTGTTGTGGCCGCGACGAAGTGGTGTTTGGCACTGTGATGTCAGGCCGGATGAATGGCATGGCTGGCATCGAGCGGATGATGGGCATGCTGATCAACACCTTACCTATTCGCGTGTCTTTAGGTCATCAGGCTGCCCATGTGGCACTGAAACAAGTCAATGATGCGTTGCGGGCGCTGCTACCCTATGAGCAGGTTTCGCTGGCCGAAGCACAAAGTTACAGCGGGATTGACGGTAATACGCCTTTGTTCAGCGCGATTCTAAATTATCGTCATTCAGCGACTCATGCAGCTCCTGAACAAGCTCAGGAACAAGCCGACCCGGGCATTGCCTTGCTTAGCACCCGTGAGCGCACCAATTATCCGTTTGATTTGTCGGTGAATGACCTGGGTGAGGGAGACAGTTTCAGTCTCGATTATCAGATTGAGCAAAGTGTATCGGCAACGCGGATCGCTGCGCTGATGGAGACGGCGCTGAGTGCATTGCTCACGGCGCTGGATGAACACTCTGAGCAAGCCGTCGCAACCCTGGCTGTATTGAGCAAGCCTGAACTGACTATGCTGGATAGCTGGCAAAGTCATGATGCCGATTATCCGCGCAGTGCTTGTATTCATGACGTATTTGAGCTGCATGCCAAAGCCACACCGGATAGTATTGCCGTGCAATTGGACAATGAGGCGCTCAGTTATGCACAGCTAAACGCCAAAGCCAACCAGTTGGCGCGTTACCTGCGTGAAGCACATCAGGTGAGCGCAGGTACCCTGGTCGGATTGTGCATTGGCCGTTCGGTCGACATGCTAGTGGCCAGTTTAGCCATACTCAAAGCGGGCGGTGCCTATGTCCCACTGGACCCGAACTATCCGCAGTCGCGACTGGCGTATATGTTAGAGGACACGCAGCTGACGGTGATATTGACTGAGCAGGCACAGCAACAGACGCTGGCTTTCAGTCCGCTAAGCAAAATTGTGCTGGATGATGCACACGGCGCCTGGTCAACGCTGAGTGATGAAGATTTGCCACGCGCTGTCGGGTTGACGCCGCAATCGCTGGCATACGTGATTTATACTTCAGGCTCCACAGGGACACCTAAGGGTGTTATGACGCCCCATCGTGCAGTGAATCGTCTGGTCCATGCGCCGAACTTTATGACGCTGAACGCAGACACAGTGTTTTTGCAAAGTGCTAATATTGCCTTTGATGCCGCGACGCTGGAGATCTGGGGGCCACTATTAAATGGTGGGCGTTGTGTCTTGTATCCGGATAGCCTGATCACCCTTGAGGGACTGAATACTGTACTGAGTACGCAGGGGATCACGGCGTTGTGGCTGACCTCAGGTCTGTTTACAGAATGGAGTAAGATCTGTGGTGAGCTAGATACTGACAGGCTTGCGTTGCAAAGTGTGCTGGCCGGGGGCGATGTCCTGAACCCACAAGCGGTTAGTGCAGTGCAGCAGGCCCTGCCAGAGGTGACGGTGATTAACGGCTACGGGCCGACGGAAAACACCACCTTTACGTGCTGTTATCCAGTACCACGAGATAGCGACATCAGCGCTGGCGTGCCAATCGGGCAGGGGGTTCAGGGCGATAAATTACTGATTTTAACACCGCAAGGTCGCCGGGTGCCGCAAGGGGTGGTCGGTGAGCTGTGTGTGGGGGGAGATGGCCTGGCACTGGGTTATCTTAATCAGCCCGCGCTGAGCAAAGAGCGCTTTATTCACAACCCGTACGCTAACGAAACCGGGCAACCAGAACTGCTGTATCGCACGGGTGATTTGGTGCGCTGTAATGATGATGGGCTGATCACCTATGCCGGTCGCCTGGATGATCAAATCAAGATCCGGGGTTTCAGGGTTGAGCTGGGTGAAATCGAACGTCAGCTGGAAGCGCTGGATGATGTGACTCAGTCTCTGGTAACCATCAGAGCGCGCAGTGAAGGTGACAAACAACTGGTTGCGTATATTGAATTGAACGCCGGTTGTGAGCAGGCAGACCCTCGTACACACACGCAGGCGCTGGCAACGGCTTTAGCCGCACAATTGCCCGCGTACATGATCCCTGCGGCGTTTGTGTTGGTGCAAGAGTGGCCATTAACCCGCAATGGCAAAATTGACAGACAGGCACTGCCAGAGCCCGATTTTAGCCTGATGCAGGCCGACTATGTTGCGCCCGCCAATGAGCTGGAAGATCAGCTGGTGGCCATCTGGTCTGAGTTATTGAATCTGCCCCCTGAGCAGATCAGCACGGGCGCTAACTTTTTCGAACTGGGTGGCCATTCCCTATTGGTCATGAAGTTACTGCAGCAGCTGAATCAGCGACTTGAGATTGAGCTGCAAATTGCCGATTTATATCGCTGCGAAAACATTCAGCAAATAGCCGGGTTTATAGGCTCGGTGCAGGCCATCCACAATCAGGCCGAACCGCAGTGCGAAGACAACGATGAATTTGAGGATTTTGAGCTATGAGTGTTGAGTTGCTTTTTCAACAACTACAACAGGCGGGTGTTATTTTTCAATCTCAGGATGAAAAAATCACCCTGAAGCTGCCCAAGGAGATGGACAGCCAGCTGAAGCGTCAGCTGGCAGAGAACAAGGACGCACTCAAAGCGTTTTTGCATCAACTCTACGCCCGTAGCCATAAGCGCCCGGTGTTGACCAAAACGGCCGGTAACAGTGCGCCCTTGTCTTTTGCCCAGCAGCGCTTGTGGATGCTGAACGAACTGCATGGTGGCAGCGCGCATTACAACATGCCACAGATCTATCAGGTTGAAGGCCAGCTTGAGCCAGTGCTAGTCGAACAGGCACTGGCGCGGATCGTCGAGCGTCATGAAGTGCTGCGCACGGTGTATCAGTCGCAACAGGGACAAGCCACTCAGGTTGTTCGCGATGATGTGGCCTTTACATTAACCTGTGTCGACTTGAGTGAGCATGATGAGCAGGCAGCGCAACAGGCGCTGGATTCACTGATCCAGGACGACGCCCGGACGCCTTTTGATTTGAGTCAGGACCTGATGATCCGGGCAACCTGGGTAGACCTGGGGTTATCCGCAGATCAGACACAGGCACAGGGTTACCTGTTGCTTAACATGCATCACATTGCGTCGGATGGCTGGTCGATGGCGGTGCTCAGCCAGGAGTTTTTTGCACTCTACGCCAGCCTGGCACAAGGCAAAAGCTGTCCTCTGCCAACACTGACATTGCAATACAAAGACTACGCACAATGGCAGCGCGCCTGGCTAAATGACGAAGTGCTCGCCAGTGGGCTGGATTTCTGGCGTCGCACCTTGGCAGATATTCCAGCATTACATGGCTTGCCACTGAGCTACTCAAGGCCTGCTCATAAGGGCTATCTGGGGGGCAAGTATGATGCCTCACTGGATGCGACCGTTGCCAGTGCGCTTGGTCAGCTTAGCGAGCAACATCAGCTCAGTCCCTTTATGCTGATGCACGGAGCGCTGGCACTGACTCTGGCACGTTTTAGTGGCAGCTCGGACATCGTCATAGGCACGCCGGTTGCCAATCGCAGTGATGCACAACTCAGGGAGTTAATTGGCTTTTTCGTAAACTCCCTGGTGCTAAGAGCAAGTACAGATCATGAGACACTGGCAGACTTTTTGGCGCATATTCGTAGCGTCAATCAGCAGGCACAGTCCCATCAGGACGTACCGTTTGATCAGGTAGTTGAGGCACTGAACCTTGAGCGTGACAGTGCTCATACGCCTTTATTTCAGATAGTACTGACTACCAATTCAGACTATGGCGTTGCCGCCGAGCAAGCCTCTGGCGTGGCTTTGCCTAAGCTGAGTATGACGCCGCTGATGAGCGATGAGCCCATTTGTAAGTTTGATATAGAGCTTAACCTGAGCCTGGATGAGTCGTGTGTCACGATTAACTGGTTATACGACAAAGCCCTGTTCAGCCCTGAATTGATTGCACGGTTTAACGCGCAGCTGATGGCGGTCATCGAATGCCTGGCCAATGCCGCGAGGCGTGGCGGCAATCCGTTGCTGAATGAAATCAATGCACTGCACTCGGATGAAGTGGCACAGCAAAAAGCGCTGATGGCACCAGGCGAGCTGGTTGAGGCGGCGCAATTAACCGTGACTGAGCTGTTTAGCCAAAGTGTAAACCGCGCAGCACAGAATGTTGCCTTGGTTTGTGGTGAGCAGCAGCTGAGTTATGCTGACCTTGATCTGGCTTCTAACCGGCTGGCGCGCTATCTGGTCGCGCAAGGTCGCCAGGCACATATTGGATTATTGTTACCGCGGGGCATTGAAATGGTCGTGGCCATGCTGGCGGTGTTAAAAAGTGGCGCAACCTATGTGCCGCTGAACCCGGATTATCCGCAGTCCCGCATTGATCACATCATGGCTGATGCTAAGCTGCAGCACGTGATCACCTGTGAAGCGCACCGTGATTTAGTCAGTGGCAGTTCGGTGCAGGCGCTGGAATTGACACCTGAGCTGACGATTGCCGGGTGTGATGAATTTGCGCGTTTTGGTTCTGCCCCCGTTACAACATCTCAGCCCGAACCACAAAGCGCTGCTTATGTGATTTATACCTCAGGCTCGACGGGCTTGCCTAAAGGCGTTGTGGTGCCGCATCGGGCTATCAGCCGTTTGGTGATGTCGCCAAACTTTATGACGCTGGATCAGGATACGGTCTTTTTACAAGCCGCAAACGTGGCCTTCGATGCGGCCACATTGGAGATCTGGGGCCCGTTGCTCAATGGCGGGCGTTGCGTGCTTTATCCAGAAGCGCACATCACACTGGAGACGCTGGATCAGGTCATTGAAACTCAGCAGGTCAATGCCATGTGGCTGACTGCCGGGCTATTTAGTGAGTGGAGCAAAACATGTGGTGACGCGCCTGAGCGCTTGCGTGCTTTGCGCACGGTGCTGGCCGGGGGCGATGTGCTGGAGCCTCAGGCGGTGGCCCGGGTGCAGAAGGCGTTATCTGACGTACAAGTGGTCAATGGCTACGGGCCGACGGAAAACACCACCTTTACCTGTTGCTATCCGGTGCCTGCCGACTTTGACCCGGCAACTGCCGTACCGATTGGCCGGGCACTGCAGGGTGACAGTGTGATGGTGCTGAACGGCAATGAATTGGTGCCGCAGGGCTGTGTCGGGGAGTTGTGTGTCAGTGGTCCCGGACTGGCGCTGGGCTACTTGAACTTAGCAACGCTGAGCGAAGAGAAGTTTACCGCTAACCCGTTTTACGATGAGGCTCAGCCAGCGGCCTATCAGCGTCTTTATCGCACTGGTGATTTAGTGCGCATGCGTGGCGATGGCGTGGTTGAATACATTGGCCGTACTGACGATCAGGTTAAGATCCGGGGTTTCCGGGTTGAGCTGGGCGAAATTGAGCAGCATATCTCACAGCTTGAAGAGGTCGCCAGCGCGCTGGTGGTTGTTAAAGGAGACACCCACAAGCGGCTGGTGGCTTATGCAGAATTGACGGCCGCGGCGCGCGAGAATGGCAGTACTGACAGCATTCAGTTAAGTCAGACTCTGGCACGCACTTTACCTGGCTATATGGTCCCGGACGCGCTGGTGTTGGTGACACACTGGCCATTGACTGGTAACGGTAAAATAGACCGCCGTGCGCTGCCTGAGCCCGACGTTATTGATGCGCAAGCTGCGTACACCGCGCCTGTCAGTGCCGCTGAGCAGGTTATGGTGGAAGTATGCGCTGAGTTGCTTGACCGAGATCCGGCGCAGCTCAGTACTTCGGCTAACTTCTTTGCGCTGGGTGGCCATTCGCTGTTGGTGATCCAGCTGATAGCGCAGCTCAAAGCACGCGGTTATCAGGTTGACAGTCAGGCGTTATTCACCAGCAGTAGCCTGGCCGAGATGGCGAGCTTACTCGCAGCAGACACCGGGCAGGGGTTTGTGGTACCCGAAAACCCGATCAAACCGGACTGCACGGAATTGACGCCTGAGTTGCTGAATCTGATCACATTGGCGCAAGATGAGATAGATGAGATCACAGCACAAGTACCGGGCGGGGCCGCAAACATCCAGGATGTATATCCGCTTGCGCCGTTGCAGCAGGGGATCCTGGCAATGCATACTCTGAGCGATGGTCGCGACCCTTATGTGACGACCATGGCTTTTTCTTTCTCACAGCCAGAATTATTAACATTGCTGGAAGCACAGCTTAATACCCTGATTGCCCGCCACGATGTATTGCGCACTGCGATTTTATGGCGCGGCCGCACAGAGCCGGTTCAGGTGGTATTGAGAGCTGCGCAAATTGCCGCGCAATGGCTGCCAGTTAAAGTCGGGCAGGACGTGCAAACCGTATTCGAGAATTACGTCGCACAGGGTGCACACCGCCTTGAGCTTGAATCTGCCCCTATGATGCAGTTGCAGGCCATGGAGGATAAGCAAACGCAGCAAATTTATGCGGTGCTTAAGGTGCATCATCTGCTGATTGACCACGTATCGCTGGACATTCTGATGGCAGAGCTGGCCCAGATTGAAAGCGAGGGAGCAGCCAGTTTGCCTGCTGTCACGTCGTATCGCCACTTCATTGCCCGGGTGCTGCATGACCAACAACATCATGACAGTCAGCAGTACTTTAGAGCTCAACTGGGGGATTTTGATCAGCCGGCTTATCCGTTCGGGCTCAGTGAAGTAAACGGGGATGGTGCCCACATTGATGAGTTTAAACAGCGTATCCCGACTGAGCTTGCACGCCGGGCCAGGCATTATGCAAAAAGTCAGGCGATGAGCCCGGCGGCGTTATTTCATCTGGCCTGGGGCCGGGTTGTTGCAGCCTGCGCGGGTCAGCAAGATGTGGTGTTTGGCACTGTGTTATCGGGGCGGATGCAAGGTGGTCCTGAGATGGCACAGATGCTGGGTATGATGATTAATACTTTGCCGATCCGTGTGACACTGGACCAGCGCTCCGCACGGGATGCCCTGCACAACGTGCATGCTGCCCTTCAGGCGTTGCTGCCACATGAGCAGGCTCCGCTCTCTGATGCCATGCAGGCTTCGGGCGTCGAAGGCAATATGCCCCTGTTCAGCGCAGTACTCAATTATCGTCATTCTCACGACGTCAGTGCGCCAGACGAGCAGGCGGAGCTGAAACTCTTGGGTGTGAAAGAGCGCACTAACTACCCGTGTGTGATGTCGGTCGATGACCTTGGCAGTGATTTTTCCCTGACGCTGCAAGTGGACAGCAGTGTTCATGGTAAGCGAATTAATGATTATCTGGTCACAGCACTGGCTCAGTTGCTGGAGATGCTTGAAAGTGACTCACCGCAGCCGGTTGCCTCCTTGAGGGTGTTGCCAGATGACGAGCAGCATCGTTATCTGAGTGAGTGGAATGATACAGAGCAAAACTATGCGCGCGACGTGTGTGTACATCAGTTATTTGAGCAGCAGGTCGCAGCGACACCGGGCAACATTGCATTGCGTTTTGAGGCCCAGACCCTCACTTATACCGCGCTCAATAGCAAGGCCAATCAGCTGGCGCATTATTTGCGAGACACCCATGGTGTAGGGCCGGATTCACTGGTTGGCTTGTGTGTGGAGCGCTCCTTTGAAATGGTGATTGGTATTTGGGGTATTCTCAAGGCGGGTGGTGCTTATGTCCCGCTGGACCCAGAGCTACCTGCGGCACGACTCAACTATCTGGTTGAGAATGCCAGTGCTGATGTGGTGCTCAGCACCCGCGCGGTAGCCAATCGTGTCGAACTGGGTGAGGCCGAGGTTGTGGCACTGGATGGGTTTGATTTTGATGCCTATGACGAAAACAATATCCCGGCGAGCGACATCGGACTTACGGCGCAGCATCTGGCCTATATGATCTATACCTCAGGCTCAACAGGCAAACCCAAAGGCGTGCTACTGGAGCATCAGGCGCTGCACAACCGCATCGACTGGATGGACACGGAATATGGCTGCGATACTTCAGACAAAATCCTGCAAAAGACGCCCTACAGCTTTGATGTCTCGGTCTGGGAGTTTGTCTGGCCGATGCTCAAAGGTGCTGAGCTGGTGATTGCCAAACCGGGTGGGCACAAAGACCCTACCTATCTGAGCGAGCTGATCACAGCCACAGGTGTGACTAAGCTGCACTTTGTGCCTTCTATGTTAGGTGTGATGTTGGAGCACGGTGATCTGAGCCGCTGCACTTCAATACAGCAGGTGTTCTGTAGTGGCGAGGCACTGCAGATAAGCCATGTTGAGCAATTTAAGGTGTGTTTACCAACGGCACAACTGCACAATCTGTATGGGCCAACGGAGGCAGCCATCGATGTTAGCTATTGGGATTGTGCGCAACCTCATAGTAGCAGTGTGCCCATTGGTAAGCCGATTCAGAATATTCAGTTACTGGTGCTCGATGAAGCGCTTAATCTGTTGCCTCAGGGAGCGTGTGGCGAGTTGCATATTGGCGGGGAGGGCCTGGCGCGTGGCTATCTCAATCGTCCCGAGCTGACTGAAGAGCGTTTCATTACCAACCCATTTTTCGATGCCAGTGCTGCGAACAGCAGCCCGCGCCTCTACAAAACCGGTGATTTAGTGCGCTACCGTGAGGACGGCAATATTGAATACATGGGCCGGATGGACCATCAGGTGAAGATCCGTGGCTTGCGTATTGAGCTGGGCGAAATTGAGTTTTATATCGGTGAGCACAGCGACGTAGATTCTGCGCTGGTTATGGCCCTGACGGATGAGCATGGCAATCAACGGCTGGTGGCGTATGTGAAGCCTTTACAGGCGTGTGATGAGCTGGCATTAGTTGCAGCCATCAAAACACAGCTCAGTGAGGCACTGGCCGAGTACATGGTGCCCGACAGCTTTATGTTTGTTAGCCAGTGGCCGCAAACACCAAACGGGAAGATTGACCGCAAGGCATTACCAGTACCAGAATTGACGGGACTGGCTGGTGCCTATGAAGCGCCACAGAGTGACACCGAAGTGATGCTCGCTCAGGTCTGGGCCGATGTACTCAAGCTGCCAGCCGAGCAGATCAGCCGCGATGCTAATTTCTTTGCACTGGGTGGCCATTCACTGCTGGTGATGAAGCTGGTGCAGAACATTGACCAGATTTTCAAAACCCACGGTATCGCCATCAACAAAGTAGTTGAGCGGCCCATACTCAGAGCCATGGCGCAGCTAATCGAAGATCACAATGACCATGAATGGCAGGCTATTCGCCCTGTGTTATCACTGGACTTTGACCCGGCTGCAACGATATATCTGGCCCCAGGTGCGGGCATGACCAGTGGTGGCTATATGGATCTGGCGCGGGCATTACCTCAGGTACAGATCATGAGTCTGGAGCCGGTGGGAATGAGCGAGCAGGACCCGGATATCGACAGTTGGGATGCACTCATCAATTGCTACGCCGACGCCATTATCAGCGAGCGCACAGCGCGTGGTGCTCAGAATGAGCCTGCGGTTCTGATGGGCCATAGTTCAGGCGGCGCAGTGGCCTTTGCAACGGCACTCAGACTGGAGTCATTAGGGTGTCAAACACAGCTGCTACTGTGTGAGTGTTTAGTGGCAACCGATGATCAGGCTCAGTTCGAAATCAGCGATGCTGAAAAGCAGGAACTTATGCTGTCGTATGCCAGAGAGTTGAAACCCGAAGACAGCGAGGAGCAATTACTTTCCTGGCTGAGTCTGGCCATGACACAGCGGTTGTTCAATGTTTATTTCCAGCAGGTTGACTGGTCACGGCGTTATCAGCCTGACGCGAGCCTCAAAGGTGCAGTCAGTATGATCAGTACCCCTGAACTGGGAGACGCGTATTGGGCGCAAAAGCAGGCACAGTTGCAGGCACATGTAAGTACACAAATCACGACCATCAACACTCAGGGCAAACACGTCACTATGGTGAAAAGTCCTTATGTTAGTGGTCTGGCAGACAAACTCATGACGCTACTGGCATGAGTTAACAGCACGAAAATCCGGGCTCTTTGACCCAAACAGGCAGGCTGAGGCAACAGTGCCTCAGCCTGAGTAATACCCATTTTAGTTTTAAGTAACCATTACAAGGCTGTTTTATGTTATATCGGCTAGTTTTATCTCATAAGAAACTCCTCATCCTTGCCACTTTGTTGAGCGTGGTCAGTGCATTATCTGGCATTGGCATCATCTCACTGGTCAATGCTGAGATAGAAAATGTGTCTAATCCCGACTCGGATGTGATCCGGGGGCTGACCATCTTTTTCGCTGCGTTGGCGGGATTTTTAACCTTCAGTGTGATTTCTCAGTACATACTGACGAAGTTGTCTGTTCAAATCATGGTGAGTATTCGGGAGAATTTGGTACAGCGGGTTTTATCGACCAGTTATGAGCAGATTGAACGCGTTGGTGGTCACCGTATTTTCGCGACTCTGACCAAAGATATTGAGTCACTCACTGCCACGCTGAGTGCTGTGCCACATGTCGCTTATAACCTGGCAACGGTACTGCTGTGCTTTGCTTACATGGCCTATCAGTCGTGGCAGTTGTTTTTATTTGTCGGTGGCGTTTTGTTGCTGGCTATGGTGGTTGCCCAGTTGTTGATGGGGTTAGGCATACAACGTTTCCAGGCGGTGCGTGAGCTGGATGACAGCTTATTTAAGAACTTTCGCGCGCTGATCGACGGTGGTAAAGAGCTGAACATCAACTTCAATCGTAAGCGCTTTTTTTACAAGGATGTGGTGACACCAAACATTCAGGAGATTAAAAAGTCGACGATATCAGCGCATATTGTTTTCATCATTCTGAGCAACTGGACCAATTTAATCTTATTCCTGGCACTGGGGTCTGTGGTCTTTATGTCACAGTTATTCTTAAGTGGTATCGCCACGGCCGTGGTAGTGAGCTTTGTTTTGACCCTGGTGTATGTAATAGGGCCGTTGACAGTATTGATCAACACTTACTCTGTGGTTGCCGAAGGCATAGTGTCGAGCCAGAAAATTGAAAAGCTGCAACTGTCCGAGGAGATCCTGACCGACCAGCTGGATAACACATTGCATCCGGAACATAACTGGCAAACCCTTGACATTGAAGCCATTGAGTATGAATACCGTCGGGATGACAGCGACGACTATCATTTTTCCATTGGGCCAATTAGTACACAGATCCAGCGGGGTGAAATTGTCTTTTTGATCGGCGGTAATGGCTGCGGTAAATCAACCTTCGCCAAAGTGTTGTGTGGCTTATATACGCCAACTCAGGGCAGTATCCGCCTCGATGGTCGCGATGCTGCACATGCAATGGATTGGTATCGCTGTCACTTTAGCACCATTTTTTCTGACTTTTACCTGTTTGAACAAGTGATCGATGCCAACGGTATGTTGGCAGATGATGACAAGATTAGTCAGTACCTGAGCAAGCTTAAACTGGATCAGAAAGTCACGGTAGAAAAGGGGATTTTGTCCACCACAGAACTGTCTCAGGGTCAGAAAAAGCGCCTGGGTCTGTTGTTGTCTTATATGGAAGATACGCCACTGTATATCTTTGATGAATGGGCCGCTGATCAAGACCCTTACTTCAGAAACTTCTTTTATCGTGAACTGTTACCCGAGCTGAAATCGTTGGGTAAAACCGTGTTTGTGATTAGCCATGACGAGCATTACTTCTCACTGTCAGACCGGATCCTCAAATTTGAAGCCGGTCAGATGGAAGACGTATCGACGTCATTCTCAGCGACAGCGCCAGTGACCGAGCGCCAGCCAGCAGCTCTGGCTTAATCGTCTGACAGGCGGGCTTTTGGCCCGCCACGTTTCGTTGCCTTCGGGCGAGGCTCAAAGGCATTGCCTTAGGGCCAGAGTATTATCAAGGTTCCCGCACAGAGGGGCCAGTGAGTATGGATAGACCAATCATGAGTAATAGACGTTATCCCCTGACATCATCCCAGCAACCTGTCTGGATGGAACAAGTATTCAAAAGTGAGTCCCCGCTGTATAACGTTGGGGGTCGGTTTGTGTTGACGGGGGCCTTGGACCCGGTACGCTTTAAACATGCACTGGATCACGTTGTCGCACATACCGACGCCTATCGGATCAATCTGGTGCTGGAAGATACACAGCCGTCGCAAATTATCAATGATGATCTGGAACTGGACTGGAAGTGTATTGACTTAAGTGGCTACCCGGATGCGCATCAGCGTGCGGCAGACTACTGTCAAAATCAAATGTCTACGCCCATTGATATTTATGGTCCTTGTTTATGGCGTATTCACTGGTTAAAAATCTCCGAGCAAGAAAGTGCCATGTGCATGGTGTTCCATCATTTGATAGTGGATGGCATCGCGGGCAGTTTATTTATTGAATACCTCAGCGAAACGTATCTGGCAATGGATGGACAAGGTCGCTTTCTCAGAGAGGTTCCTGAGCGTCCACTCTATAGTGAATTTATTGAAAAAGACCTGGCTTACCGGCAGAGCAGCCGGTTCGAAAAAGACCAGGCTTTTTGGCAGGAAAAGTTTGCTACTTTACCCGAACCATTGTTGCTGAAGAAAACTAATCAGTTTGATGATCAGCCATTCGCGCGTCGCGAATACGAATTTACGCAGCAACAATACAATCAGATAGGGGCTGTTGCCGCACGGTATGGCTGTTCAGCTACGCACTTTTTCACAACTCTGATCGCCGTCTATTTTTCACAGATGAACGATAAACGTGATCTGGTCCATATCGGTATGCCGGTGCACAATCGTAGTTCAGCCAAGCTACGTCAGACTATCGGCATGATGGCGTCAGTAATCCCCGTTGGTGTGGCATTTTCTCGTACTGATAGTTTCGCCGATACCTTCAAATCGGTCGCTGCCGAGCTCAAACGCAGCTACAAATATCAGAAGTACCCGCTGCACGAAATCATTCGTGACCTCAGACCGCTGAATGACGGCGAAGGCCAGCTGTTCGATATTCAGCTGTCTGTAGAAGAGCATCCTTCGGATACCCAGTTTGGCGAAGTGACTAGCCATAAGGCCGTACTGAACAGCGGATTCGGCTCATATCCTTTGTCTATTTATGTGCGCAGTCATGATAATATTAATAACGTTCATGTCGAGTTTAATTTTGATCGTAATTTCTTCAATGACGATGAAATAGATAGCCATGTCAGCCGTCTGACTACCATGATTGCAGATGTTGTGACCAATCCAACCATGCTGATTGGTGATTACGCATTGGCAACCGAGCAGGAAATCGAGCAGCAGCTGTTTGATTGGAACGGCAACCAGACCGACTATGCCTCTCAGCTGACTATCCAGCAGGTATTTGAGCAACAAGTTGCTGCCGCCCCTGAGCAGTCAGCCTTGGTGTTTGGAGACACATCACTGAGCTATCAGGCGCTGAATGAACGAGCCAATCAACTGGCCCATTACCTGGTGCACCAGGGAGTGATGCCGGGCAGCTATGTGGGTGTCTGCATTAACCGGTCACTTGAGATGATGATCGCGATCCTTGCCACGTTGAAAGCGGGCGGGGTGTATGTACCACTGGACCCCAATTATCCGGCAGACCGTCTTGCTTATATGATGGAAGACTCTGCGGTGAGCGTGATCCTCACTAATTCCCGCTGTCGAGAGTCGGTGGCGTTTGCCGCTGACAAAGTGATTTCGCTGGAAAATGTAGCTACTGAACCAAAGGCTTGCGAATGGGCACAGTTTAGCCAGAGCAACCTCAGTACAGAGATACAGCAACACAGCGATGAACTGGCCTACCTGATTTATACCTCGGGCTCGACGGGTAAACCGAAAGGCGTGATGTGTACTCATCAGGGGATCGTCAATCTGGCGCAAAACCAGCAAGACAGATTCGCTATCACGGCACAAAGCCGGGTCTTACATTATGCCTCGATCAGTTTTGATGCAGGCACCTGGGACTGGGTGATGGCGCTGCTAAACGGGGCGACTTTAGTGATCAGCAGTGATGAAGCGCGCCTTGAGCCAGCAAAGGTGGCTGATTTATTTGTCCAACAGCAGATCACTCATGTGACTTTACCGCCGGCATTTCTGGCGACCATGGAATGCCGTGATGACTATGCGCTTCAGTGCCTTATTGTGGCTGGTGAGGCCTGCGAGCAGGAACTGATGGACTTATGGTCTGCCCGTTATGGATTCTATAATGCGTATGGTCCTTCAGAGGCGTCAGTCTGTGCCACGGTTTGCAAGTTGTCGCCCGGCAACCCTATTCGTATCGGCAAAGCGCTCGACAATGTGTCTTTGTTTGTTCTGGATGAATATCAAAAAATGCTGCCGATTGGCTCTATTGGTGAGTTGTACATCGGCGGTGCCGGGCTGGCTCAGGGCTATCTGAATCGTCCTGAATTGAGCCAGGATAAGTTTGTAGTCAACCCATTTTACCAACAAAATCAGAAGACTGGAGAGCGTTTGTATCGCAGTGGCGATCTGGTTCGTTACTTACCAAACGGTGAGCTGGAGTTCGTTGGCCGCGCCGATGATCAGGTGAAGGTGCGAGGTTTTCGTGTCGAGCTGGGTGAGATTGAGCATGGCCTGAATAAACTGTCGGCGGTGCACTCTTGTGTGGTACTGGCGAAGCGTCAGGGTGGCACGAATCAACTACTGGCTTGTGTTATCCCGGAGCAACCAGTGACAGGATCAGAACAGGCTGAATTTGTTTTTGCTCTGCAACGGGAACTTGAGCAAGAGCTGCCAGCACACATGGTGCCAGGTCATTTTACTTTACTAACCCAGTGGCCACTGACCCCAAACGGAAAAATCGATAAGAAAGCACTGCTGGCCAGCACAACCATCGCTTTGCAGGGAGAATATCTGGCGCCGCAAACCGACACGGAAGTTACGCTGGCTGCTCTGTGGTCTGAGTTACTCAAAGTAGACGAGGTGAGCGCGACTGCGAACTTCTTCCAACTTGGGGGACATTCACTGTTATTGATGCAGTTGGCCAGTCAGCTTCAGGGTCTGGGCTGGCAAGCGCGGGTGCATGATTTGTTTGCCACTGCGTCGCTTCGGGAGATGGCTGAACTGCTTGATAAGCAGGGCAAACAGTCTCAGGCCTTTACTGTGCCTGTTAACGCTATCCCGGCAGACTGTGCGCGGGTGACCCCCAAGATGCTAAATCTGGTCGAGCTGAATCAGCAGGAAATTGACGAAATTGCGGCAAAAATTCCGGGTGAACATAGTAATATTGCTGACATTTATCCTTTAGCGCCCCTTCAGGAAGGGGTGCTATTTGTGCACACCCTGAATACGCATTCAGACCCTTATGTCACGACTGCGGCATTTGAGTTTCAAGGAGCCAAGCAGTTAGCGAATTTCCAGCGGGCATTGCAACATATGGTTGCGACTCACGATGTGCTGCGTACGGCAGTGATGTGGCGCGAGCGCGAAACGGCGTTGCAGGTCGTACTGCGAGAGGCACAGTTAAGTGTGTCACATTTGGTGTTCGATACTGAGCAACCGGTTAAAACGGCTTTTGAAGCCTACGTAGCGGAGCATCCGCATACATTAGATCTGGAAGCGGCTCCATTGATCAAGCTGGCGATCACGGAGGCCGATGAGCAGGGCAAGCACTATGCATTGCTGACTTTCCACCACTTGACGACCGACCATGTATCACTGGACATTTTAGTTTCTCAGTTACAGCAACTATGTGATGAGCCTGATAGCGCACTGCCTGCGCCTTTGCCTTATCGTGCCTTTATTGCCCATACCCTGGAGCACAATCGTAATCTGGATGTTGCCGGGTTCTTTTCGGCGCAGCTGAGCGACATAGAAACCCCCACCTTGCCCTTTGATTTGAGTGAAGTGACTGGCAATGGTGAGACTATCGTTGATCATCATGACACATTACCGGCTGAGCTGAGTGAGGCAATCCGTACCCTGGCACGGCGTGAAAGATTGAGTCCGGCAGCCCTGTTCCACCTGGCCTGGGCACAGGTGATTGCGGCCTGTTGTGGCACGCAGGATGTGGTGTTTGGCAGTGTTATGTCGGGTCGGATGAATGGTCTGGCGGGTATTGAGAGCATGATGGGGATGATGATAAACACTCTGCCATTGCGTGTTTCTCTGGATGATGCCCCGGTGCTGGCGCAACTTAAGCGAGTTGATCAGAGCCTTAAAGCATTGCTGCCCTATGAGCAGGTATCGCTCGCTGAAGCACAAAAATATAGCGGTCTTGCCAGCGGTGCAACGCTGTTTAGCGCCATGCTGAACTACCGTCATTCTGCGACACAGGATGATATGACCGCGCTGCAGCAGGATAATGCTGCCTGGACTTTGCTGAGTGCCAAAGAGCGCACCAACTACCCATTCGGTTTGTCAGTTAACGACCTGGGACAAGGTTTCTCGCTTGAGTATCAAATCGATCAGCAGGTCGAAGTACAGCAGGTTGCAGCTTATCTCACCAACGCGCTGACGCAGCTTGTGACAGCATTAGAAGAAACACCGGATCAGCCCGTCTCTTACAGCGTGCTGCCTGAGCTGGCACAGCAACATCAGTTGGTGCAGTGGCAGGCGAGTGCGCCCTGGTATCGCAGCGACATGCAGATCCAAGAGTTGTTTGAAGCACAGGCCGCAGCAACGCCGGACGCCATTGCGCTACAACTCAATGAGCAGACACTCAGCTATGGTGAGCTGAATGCTCAGGCAAACCAGCTGGCACATTACTTACGTGAGCAACATAAGGTTGCTGATGGCACTTTAGTAGGCTTGTGTATTGGTCGCTCCATTCAGATGGTGGTTGCCACTTTGGCGATATTGAAAGCCGGTGGTGCCTATTTGCCATTAGAGCCTAATTACCCTCAGTCCCGTTTGGAGTTTATGCTGTCGGACAGCGGTGCACAGGTGATATTGACGGAGCAGGCGCTAAGTGAGCGACTGGCATTTAGCGATGCCGAATTACTGGCTGTGGACACCCATAGTGCACGTTTTGCGCAGTATGGTACTGATAATCCGCTGTATGCCAATACTCAATTGCCAGAGTCTCTGGCGTATATCATTTACACGTCAGGCTCAACGGGTAATCCTAAAGGGGTAATGACACCACACCGGGCGGTCGTACGCCTGGTGGATAACCCTGACTTTATTCAGCTCGGTGGTGAGACAGCCTTCTTACAATGTGCCAACATTGCCTTTGATGCTGCGACCATAGAAATTTGGGGGCCGCTACTTAACGGCGGTCGCTGTGTGCTGTTCCCGGATGAGTTTTTAACCGTGTCTCGTCTGGACGAGGTGATTTTTGAGCAGCAGATCACTGATATGTTCCTGACGACCGGGTTGTTTGATGAATGGAGCCGTACCGGCGTTACCCAGGATTCATTGCGTTGCGTGTTGTCTGGCGGTGAGGCTGCTCGTCTTAATAGCTGGGAAAAGGCACTGAGCAGCAACCCAGATTGTCGGTTTGTTCATGTCTATGGACCGACAGAAAACACCACTTTTTCGACCTGGTACGCGGTTAACAACGACGATATCGCGCGAGGCGTGTTGCCGATTGGCCGCGGAATTTGTGGAGACCGTTGTTATATCTTGTCTGCACAACAGCAACTTCTGCCTGTTGGATCTGTTGGTGAACTTTACCTCGGTGGTGATGGACTGGCGCTGGGATATCTCAACCTGGCAGAGCTTAGTGCTGAGCGTTTCATTGAAAACCCTTTTGCCGGGCGTGAGGGACAGCCTCAGCGCTTATATCGATCTGGCGACCTGGTGCGTTATGATGAACAGGGCGAGATTGTGTACGTCGGACGAGTAGACGACCAGATTAAGATCCGGGGTTTCCGCGTAGAGTTGGGTGAAATCGAGCACACGCTGAATGCGTTGGAGCAGGTTGAGCAGGCACTAGTCGTTGCCCGCAAAGATCTTAGTAACAATGCCATGATAGTGGCCTATGTCGAGCCTGCGGTTCAGGTGCCTGAAGACCAGACGCTGAGTCACTGGTTAAGTGAGGCGCTGGGTGATAGTTTACCGGCTTACATGGTTCCCGGCGCATTTGTGGCTATGATGCAGTGGCCTTTGAATGCGAATGGTAAAATTGATAAGCGTGCGCTGCCAGAGCCTGATATGGCCGCAGGACAGGGCCAGTACGAGGCACCACAGGGCGATATTGAATGCCTGCTGAGTGAGATTTGGTCACAGCTACTTGGTATTGAAACAAGCAAAGTCAGTCGTACCGCGAACTTCTTTGAGTTGGGCGGCCACTCCTTGTTGGTCATGAAGATCCATGCCCGCCTTAAACAGGCCGGGTATACGGCAGAAGCGGCGGCTATCTTTAAAGCCCAGACGCTGGCCGAAATGGCCTCAACTGTCAGTACGCTGGAAGCACAGCATAGCTGGCAAGTGCCCGCAAATGGCATAACGGCTGACACCACAGCCATTACACCTGAGATGTTACCTCTGATCAGCCTGAGTCAAAGCGATATTGATACCTTGTCTGAGCAGGTGCCGGGTGGCATGGCAAACATTCAGGATATTTACCCGCTGGCACCACTGCAGGAAGGCATTTTATTTGCACACTCATTGCAGCAGGAGTTTGACCCGTATGTGATTTCTGCGGTACTGACCTTTGCAGATGAGGCAAAGTTTGAGTCTTTCGTTGCGGCTCTGGAGCAGGTCGTTGCTCGTCATGATATTTTGCGCAGTGTGATCCTCTGGCGCGGCCGTGAACAGGCGGTGCAGGTGGTGCAGCGCGAGGTGGGCAGTCTGGTTGAGTGGCTGGACTTCGGTGCTGAGCAAGATGTGCTGGCCGCATTTAATGAGTTCGTTGAGCATGGTAATCATAAAATCGATGTAGAGCAGGCACCGCTGGTACGCATGCAGGTTATTCGGGATGAGCACAGTGGTAAAGTGCATGCTTTGTTTAAACATCACCACCTGATCACTGACCATGTGTCGGTTGAATTGATCCTGGAAGAGCTGGCCATGTGTGTGGCGGGCGAGCAGGCTAGTTTACCGCCACAAGTACCGTATCGCGAATTCGTTGCCAAATCACAACACATTGCCAACACCCTCGACAGTGCGGCATTTTTCTCGGCGCGTCTGGGAGATGTTGATACGCCAACTTTACCTTTTGGCCTGGCAGATACGCTGGGTGATGGGTCGAATTCGCAGGAGCTCAGCTATGCGCTGGCAGCAGAGCAGGGTGAACGTATTCGTCAGCTGTCGCGGCAGTTACAAATGGGTCCGGCGGTGTTGTTCCATGCTGCCTGGGCACAGGTGCTGAGCCACTGCTGTAATATGCAGGATGTGGTATTTGGTACTGTATTGTCCGGGCGTATGAGTGGTGAAGCGGGCGTAGAACGCATGCTGGGTATGCTTATCAATACCTTGCCGGTGCGCGTACAGCTGGCCAATGTAGATGCCAGAGCCTTGCTGACTCAGGTACATGATCAGCTGCAGGGATTGATCCCTTACGAGCAGGTGGCACTGGCCGAAGCGCAGCGCCACTCTCAGGTTGATGCCAGTTCGCCCTTGTTCAGCACCACGCTGAATTTCCGCCACTCCGAAAACCTCGATGAGCAACAAAGCAGCCTTTATGACATTGCTGCAGTACGTGAACGCAGCAACTATCCGCTGGATCTGTCGGTCAATGACTTTGGTGATGAGTTCACCCTCGACTTCCAGGCTGATGCGCGCGTTCCATTGGCGCTGGTGGCTGATCTGATGAATACTGCCATCGATAACTTATTGCACCACGCAATGCGAGATTCCGAAGAATCACCGGCTCAGTGGACAGCGTACTCTGCCGAGCAGCGCCAGGCGTTACTGAGTGCACAGCAAGGGCCGGCTGTGGCCTTACCACAAGCTTCGGTACACCAACTGTTTGAGCAACAGGCCGCGAAAACCATGGGCCGTGTTGCTGTCAGCTATGATGATGACATTCTGACTTATCATCTGCTTAATGAACGCGCCAATCAGCTGGCACACTATTTACGGGCTGAGCATCAGGTAGGCCCGGATACGCTGGTGGGTCTGTGTGTGGGCCGCTCGCTGGAAATGATGGTGGCGGTGCTGGCCATCCTTAAA
>NZ_JAKRFU010000030.1:0-103289 GCF_022347845.1 Pseudoalteromonas sp. McH1-42
TTAATTGTGTTCGACTTCGATCCAGTCTTTTTCGTCAACCCAGTTCTGGCTGCCCTGATTGACGCTGCGGATCGGCACCAGATAATCACAGCTTATTTGCGGTTTAACCGAGGCGAAAATTGGCACAAAGCCAAAGCTGAGGGCGGTTTCGATGATCGCCTTTTGGTTCTGCGGGTCAATATCGGCTGCTTCATCAATATAGATGGGAATGCGATACATTGCCTGCTCCTGATCCGACAGTAAGTAACGGATAAACAACATACCGCACAGGAGTTTAATGGTGATCCGAGTACCATTTGAGCCGGCAGAGTCAATTTTGTCAAAATGCTCCGTATCGCCAGCGCGGTTTACCACTTCAAAGCGAATATCAAATAGATCGGTGAGTGTCAGACCAGCTTTGTCGCTGGCTAGCTTGATAATGTGATCTTTGGCTTCGTTGACTGCATTGCTGTCGGCGGGTTGCTCGCTGAGTAAGTCAAAGCTTTCACCCTGTTCGTATAAGTCGGATGTTGCGATGATGGTATCTATACTCTCAACTAGCATCTTTCTTGGGATCACGTTGATCTTAAATGCCTTGAGGTTTGAGATGCGATGCTGACTGATCCCTTTATTAAAGCTGTTCATTTCCCGGCGCAGGCGATCTAAGTCTTCACGCAGACCTTTGATGGTTGCGGCGACTTCAGTGAGTGCTACCCGGGCCTGACGTTCAACTGCATCACGCTCATTATCTATGTTGTGATAGGCGCTGATGAGCTTAGCGTATTTGGTCGCATCGTCTGTCTCGTTGTCGAACTTAGTAATACCGGCGTTGTAGATGTGCAGGTAAGTATTGCGCACATTGACATCCAGGTTACGTAGTTCCTGACAGTCTTTGTTAAATTGATGGATCACTTCGGCCAGGTTGTCGAAGTCCAGCTTAATCTCAATCGGGTAAGGTGTTTGTTTGCCACTATATAAGTCAAGCGAATGATCGATGCGTTCAGACTTTACTTGCTTCAGGCGATCCGCCTGGCGCAGGATCAGATCTTGCTTGCTCTTGATAATAGAGCGGCGATCTGAAATTGACCCGGCATTACGTTGCACATCCTGTAAATAATCGTCTACCTGCTCGCGCTCAGCTTGTAGCTGTTCCTGTAATGCCTGCTGTGCTTCAGCCGACTGTGCCATGGTCTGAAATTGCTCAAAGCGCTTTAATGCCGCTTCGGTGGCCATTAGTTCATCGTAGAGTGCATCACGCTCTTGTTGTTTTTCGGCCACATTGGCAGATACTTCGCGCTGTTGTTTAAGTTCTAGCAGTGACTGTTGCAGTGCGTCCAGCTGCGCCTGTAGCTGGGTTTTGTTTTCGCCGCTTTGCATTTGCACCGGCGCCAGCTTTTTAAGCTTAATGGTGGCACCGGGCAGCTTAAGTTCACCGCCTTTGACTGCCGCAGATAATTGCGCAAGGAAGTCGCCAAAAGCGTCGTCATCACTGATCTCTACTTCGCCTTTCCCTGTAGTGGCAAAAGACAAAATATCTGGGTTCAGAATCCGAGAGATCTCTTCTACTTCTTTCAGTGACAGGTCTTCACGCATGCGGGTAAAGAGGTTGAATTCGAGGTTTTTCAACTGAAGTTTCAGACTCTTGACTTGCTTTTGCGTTTCGCCAATACGGTAGTCCAGTGTGTGGAGGCTCTGGCCTTGTGCACTGTTTATCGAGAACGACAGCTGTTCGTACTCTTTTTTCAGTAGCGTCAGGTTGGTTTTTAGCGTTGCATGGTTGGTGAGCTCGAACTCAGATTTGAGCGCGTGGTAGTCAGTAAACCATTGTTCTATCTGTGTTTGCTTTCGCTCAATATCACGCGACTGTTGCACATAGAGCTGCTGTTTTTCTTCAAACTCGCGTTTTTCCTGCTCAATATTCTCAAGTTGATCATTGAGTTCGCTAATCTGGCTCTGCTGATACTCATCGAACTCCACTATGGCTTTATCGAGCTTAGGTGCGTAGGCGGCAAGTTTGCCTTTGAGGGTCGCTTCGCCCTCAATCATTTGCTCCAGCGCGGCAATGGGTTCCTGCATGGACTCCAGGGCATTGAGCTCACGGCGAGAGCGGTTTACTTTATCAAACGCACGGCGCCACACTTCATAAAAGTCGACTTTGGAGTTGGACATATGACGCTCAAAGACTTTGAGCATAAAGCGTTTGACATCATGGGCACCCAGTTTATGCAGGTTCAGAATTCGGCGGAAGATCTCTTTGTATACCGCGGCATCCTGGACGTTGTTCAGCGGGATCATCTTGAGGTTGATGTCACCATCGTACGGCGTTGCTCCACCCGTCAGCAAGGCATTCAGTTCGGCCGCTTTAAGCTCAACGGGCTTAAAGCCTTTTTCCTGCAAGTGATTAAACAACTTGGTGTATTTAATGATGCTTTTTCCCTGGGTAAAGTCATCCAAGTTGAGTTTGCCGTTATAGCAAAAGAACTGGTGCGCATAACCGGCGATTTTGCCTAACCCCGCAACGCCGATGACGACGTCGCCATGAGGCAGATTCGCTTCTAGCAGAATGTAAGACTGATCACTTGAAAAGTAGAACTTGCGGGTTTCTTCCAGGTCGTGACCATCCCACTCGGTCAGGCGTAAATCATTGATAAGCGGGAATTGCAGCGCATTGATCACTGAACTCTTACCTGTGTTGTTTGGGGCACAGATAGAGGCACTTTTATTCAGCGGGATCACACACTTGGCATAGCCTGCGGTGTTGAGCAGGGCGAGTTTACTGAGACCATACAGCTTGTTCATACTTCTTCCTCAAGTGTGTCGTAGTTATCTTCGTTCACTTCCATCAACGCGTCGATATAGCGATATATCGGTGCCAGCAGCGAGAAACCTTGCTCTACTTCGCGAGCCAGGCCCAGGCGAACCATACGCAGGCACACGTCTTTGCGAAGATCGGACCCTGAGAAAATCTCAAGCTGATCAAACAGATGTTTATTAAGTTGAACCAGAGTCTGCATTAGCTCTAAATCCAGTACTTCGTCAAACAAAGCACGTAGCGGGTCTTTACCTTGGTTGGCAAAGTGCTCGATCAGGATAAAGACAGTCAGGGCAATGGCACGGGAGATCTTCCCCATGTTAGGTGTGCTTTCATCGCTGGCCAGATAATAGAAGCCACGACTGTCGTGTTGTAGGTCGTGGCCAAGGGCGCTGAACAGTGCCTGATACGACTCTATGTGTTGATCCAACTCTTGCCACTGTGTCGTGTCCTGCTCGCTGATATGATAGCCACTGACCAATTTCTTATTGATCGCCTGTAACTGACTGAGTTCGTCTAAATTAATGTGTGTCATGGTATGTACTAATTCTGGTTATCTGATTGCTTGTCCGTTGCACTGAACGGATAAAGTCGAATGCGGGTATTGGCGATTTGCATTGTCTGTTGTTGCTCGTCTTGGGCGATATCGAGTTCTGGATCGCTGATCAGCTTTTGGTACAGGAACAGCATTTCATCCGCTTCCAGTGCCGGATATTGATCACTCAAAAAGCTAAGCAAGGCGGTACGCTTTTTACCGGACCCTTTAAACGATTTACGCACGTCCGAATAATCCGGAATATTGGGGCTTTGATATGCAGGCACATCCTGCTGATCCGGCAATTGATATTCCTCGTGTTCGAACTCGCTAAGGCTGGCCATATAAGCCACCATATGACGTTGCTGACCCAGGCTGAAACGCTGTATGTCTGAGACAAAGTAGGGCTGCACCGGGCTGAGCATACGATCAACGCCATTTTTACGGACCAAGCCTAGGACTTTTGCCGCCTGGCGGGTAATGAGTGTGTTGCGTCTGAGTTCTTCGCGCAGTGGCATCAGCATATCGGCACTTTTACCTAAGCTCTCACGCCCGATCAGGTGCATATCGAGGATCCGGGTACGCAATTGCTCGAGCATTCGTTTGTCCTGTGCACCACGGCCAAGTTGTTCGATTTGCGCGATCTGTTCACTGATCTGATGCTCTATAGTCGTAAAGCAGGCTTGGAAGGGCCCGTGGATATCGACCATTTCCAGCATTGGCTCGATATATTCATCAAATGCTTCAATCACGGCGCGATAGCGTTTTTGCAAAGACAGATTACCTTGATCTGATTTGGCCTGTTCCACCAGGTTCATGATGGCGCTTTCATTATGATGATACAGCTTGACGATTTTGCGCACGCGCTCATCCATAATACGACTAAAACGACGCAGCTCACTGTGATCACCTTCATCGCCTGCCTGGGCCAAGCGTTCTCCCAGTCGTTGCAGATCTTTAACTAATACTGTGATTTCTTCAGCCAGGCCAAGGTGTTCTTCCTGTAATAAAAAACTAGCGAAGTCGGCCACGGCTCGGTTAATTTCGAGTTGCGATGATTTGGCCAGAGGAATAATTATTTCCTGGTTTAGTAACCGATTGGTTTCTCTATAAATACGTTCACTTGACCAGTTTGGGTTTTTCAATTTGATGATGTTTTGCACATCTTTTAGGCTGAAATCGGCCATCTTAAAGCGTTTAAAAAGCAGCTCCAGGACGCCCCAGTGTTCATTCAGCGTATTTAATACTTTTTTGGCTGGGATCATAGCTTTCCAGTGTGTATCAATTTTGTGACGGTATCAGGTAAGAAAATTGTCATAATGTGTAACTACTCATGGCACAGTGTGCTGCTAAGTGTTAGACTCCGCGCCGATTACGTTACTCTTCACAATTTTTACTTTTAATTACAGGTTGTTTACGCATATGGTCACGCCCATTATCCTAACCCTGATAGCGGTCGCTTTTGTGCTTATCGTTATAGAGGATATTATCCATGTAAACAAGGCCAAAACGACCCTTTTTTTTGGCACTTTATGTTGGATTATCCTATTTATCTCTCCGATCCATGGCGAAAGCTCAGAAACTATACAACATCGGCTCGATCACAACATTCTGGAAATCGCCACATTGTGGTTATTCCTGATGGCTGCGATGACCTTTGTTGCTTACCTTAATTCCAAAGGTTTTATACAAAACATTGTGCATCGTGTGATGCCAACTCAGATCAGCGAACGTAAAATGATGTTCCTGGTTGGCGGTTTTGCTTTCTTGTTTTCTTCGATTTCTGACAACATTACTGCGACACTTATTTCGCTCGCTGTGGTCATGTCACTCAAACTCGACCCGAAAAAGCTGATTAAGTATGCCACACTGATCATCTTTAGTGTTAACTCAGGCGGTGTATCGCTCATCACCGGTGATGTCACGACACTGATGATTTTCCTGGCTGGCAAGGTCACCATTCCCGATCTCCTGCTGCTGGTTGCGCCTTCGATTGTCAGTGTGTTGCTGCTGGCTACGCTGTTGTCCATTGGCATGAAAGATCAACTGGTATTCGAAAAGCAAGCGCTGCGTCGGATAGAGAAAACGGACATCACGATTGCCGTTATCTTTATGACTACCGTACTCACCACGCTGTACCTGAGCGTGCAATATCAAGTCCCACCTATGCTGACTTTCCTGTGTGGCCTGTCAGTGATGTTTTTGATGGCGCAGTTTCTGATGCGCAAGAAAGACGTCAACAAAAAGATCATCGATTATATTCGTGAGATAGAGTACGACACTTTGCTGTTTTTCGTCGGTGTATTGTTGCTGGTTGGGGCACTGAAAGAGGTGGGTGTCCTGAATATGTTTACCCAGTTGTATGAATTCATTGATCCTCAGTATGCCAGTTACCTCGTTGGCCTGATGAGTGCTGCGGTAGATAACGTACCTCTGACGGCTGCGTTGTTAAAGGCGGACATTGTCATGAGCCCTCAGCAGTGGCTGACTTTTACTTATGCAACGGGTGTCGGTGGCTCCATGCTGATTATCGGCTCTGCCGCGGGGATCATTGCCATGAGTAAAGTAAAAGCACTAACTTTTACTAGCTACTTAAGAATGAGCCTGTACTTGTTAATTGCCTATACGGCGGGCTATGCGGGCGCCTATTTTATGGGGCAATTTATTTAAACTTTGGTGACAGGGGCAATTTTGTGCTTGACACCTAGACGTCTAAAAGATACCTTTTTCAAGCCCGCTTAAAATGCGGGCTTTTATTTTGCCAGGATTCAGTTAAACCCTGGCAAAATAAACAGAAGAGGCGCGATGCTTAGGTAGCTGATGTGAGGTGACGATTACCCGTGACCATCAGTGAGGGAAGTACTCGCCGAGAAAAGTCAGGTTGCGTCAGCGTGATTTTTCGGTCCTTGAGGTTGAATCCTCGGGACTGTCACCGTTTTCAGGTGGAGAGCTTCTGGCAGAGGTCATTTCTTTATGGTTAGTCCATCCTATTGCCAAGTTCTCCTTATTGATGTTGATCGCCCAGTGTGATCCCAAGGAGATAAAATGAATTCCCAGTATGTCGTTGCTAAATTTGGTGGCACCAGTGTTGCAAACTTCGAAGCCATGCAGCGATGCGCCACGATAGTCCACGATGATCCGAATGTGCGTGTTGTGGCCGTGAGCGCGAGCGCCGGTGTGACGAATCACCTGGTAACTCTGACGCAGCAAAAAGTCGACGCAGAGGCACGCCAGGCACTGTTTCAGTCTGTTATGGATATTCAACAGAGTATTCTGGCACGTCTAACGCTCGATGCTGATCTGGAAGCGGGGTTTAATGCAACACGGAATGCCTTTCACGCACTTGCTCAATTACCTGCGCTGGATGCACAGCAGTGTGACGAAATGCTGAGTTTTGGAGAGCGCTTTTCATCTTATCTGTTTACTCAGGTACTGAGAGATTTAGGGGTCGCCTGCAGCCGATTTGATGTGCGACAGGTGCTTAAAACGGACCGCCAGTTTGGTAAGGCAGTGCCAGATATTGACGCAACACGTGAAGCCGCCGAGGCTCATTTAATCCCCTTATTGCAGGAGCAAGTGGTGGTCACGCAAGGGTTCATAGGCAGTGATAATCAGGGACAAACCACCACGTTGGGACGTGGCGGATCTGATTACAGTGCGGCGCTACTGGCTGAGGCAATTGCAGCACGCAGTGTACATATCTGGACGGATGTCGTAGGTATCTTCAGTACAGATCCGCGTTTGTGCCAAAAAGCGCAGCCAATTGCCCGGTTGAGCTTTGATGAAGCCGCAGAAATGGCAACCTTTGGTGCTAAAGTGCTACATCCTGCAACGATATTACCTGCCAGCCGCAGCGGAATATCAGTGTTTGTGGGCTCAAGTAAAGACCCGCATGCTGGTGGGACCTGGATTGAAAAGAACAACCGCTCGGAACCTGGGATCCGTGCAGTTACACAACGTAAGAACCAGATCCTCTTAACACTGAAGAGCCCGGAAATGCTACTTGCAAGTGGTTTTCTGGCACGTATATTCACCATTCTGAGTGCATATAATATTTCGGTTGATTTGGTAACCACTTCTGAGATTAGCGTCGCATTGACGCTGGACAATGCGCCAAATGCCGCACGCCCCGAGCTGGCGCAGGCTTGCCTGGATGAGCTGGGAGAGTTTTGTCAGGTCAGTGTCGAAAACAATTTGACACTGGTGGCTATGATAGGCTCTGAGATCCAGCTGCGTCATGGTGAAGCGAGTCTGATGCAGGTACTGGCAGATTTTAATATTCGCCTGATCTGTCACGGTGCAAGTCGCCATAATCTGTGCTTTTTGGTTGAGCAAACGGAATCGGATGCAGTCGTGCAGGCGATCCACAGCCGATTACTGGAAGCGGCATAATTCAGGGGTCTGGCAAGTCAGACTGGACACTTTATCACGAGCGGGTAATACTCGCTCTGATACCGAAATCAATTACTCACAGGTGTGTCCATGGAATATCAGGAAATTTATCAGTTCTGGTTTGTCGAATGTCAGGAACAGGATTGGTGGCAAAAGTCGATACAGTTCGACAATAAAATCACGACGCGGTTTGCCCACATACACCAGCAGGCTGTGGCCGGGGAATTGGCTGAATGGCGAAAGACTGCGGTGGGGGCGCTGTGTGAAATCATTGTACTCGATCAGTTTTCGCGCAATATGTTCCGCGACACGCCGGCAGCGTTTGCCAGTGATCCGCTGGCTTTGTGTTTAGCCCAGCACGCCGTTGAAAAAGGGTTTGATCAGCAACTAGAGAAAACCCAGCGCACCTTTTTGTATTTACCCTACATGCACAGTGAAAGTCTGAGCGTACATCAGCAGGCGGATGCCTTGTTTAAATCATTACCAAACTATGAGTTTGAGCTGGCGCATAAAAAAATCATTGAACAGTTTGGCCGTTACCCCCATCGCAATGCCATTTTAGGGCGTGAGTCGAGCGTTGAAGAATTGGCTTTTTTGAAAACCCCTGGTTCGAGTTTTTAAGCTTTGCTGAGCTGTGCTTTCGAGCTTGCTGTACCAGGTTAAGGCCGACAGGCCAGCTCTGTTCTGGGGGCATAACCCCTTGTCACTGTTGGCTGTTCCGATTTGCCCGAACTGACACTCGCAATTTGTTTACAAGTGCGTATAATCGCCAGTCTACAACAATAATTAACTTGGCATTCGATTATGGCTCAAGTGCGTGAAGGTTTTCAAAGCCGTCTGGGCTTTGTGTTAGCGGCAGCCGGTGCGGCAGTCGGACTTGGTAATATTTGGGGATTTCCCACTCAGGCAGCGAACCACGGTGGTGGCGCGTTTTTGCTGGTCTACTTTATCGTCATATTCTTACTGGCATTGCCTGCTTTGTATACGGAGTTGTATCTGGGTCATCAGGCGCAAGCCAACCCGGTGAAAGCGCTCAAGCAGGCGTGGCAGGAAAGGCAGCCTAAAATCGGTGCGTCTGCAGGTTACATCGGTCTTGCCGGTGCCATTGTTATGCTCAGTTTCTATTCTATTGTTGCTGGCTGGATGTTGGCGCATTCTCTTGAGCCGCTCGCACGTTTGACTGGCTGGGATGCCGCCAGTCAATTTTTGTCGGGCGATTCAACCTTACGGAACTTTATCTTTACCCCTTTGATGCTGCTGTTGACCGCTGCGATTATTTTGCAAGGGGTGAAATCCGGTATTGAGGCCTGGTCTCGCCGTTTAATGCCGCTATTGCTGCTGTTGCTTGTTGCCTTGATTGCTTACATGGGCACGTTAGAGGGCGCTGCCGCGGGTTTCAAAGCCTACCTAGTGCCAGACTTTAGCAAAATTGGTGATCCTGAATTAATCATTGCAGCGATGGGGCAGGCGTTTTTCTCTCTGTCTCTGGGCGTTGGCTGCATGATGATTTATGGCTCTTATCTGAAACCAAACGAAAACCTGCCAAAACTCACATTTAGTGTGGCGATGCTGGATACTGGCGTAGCATTTCTGGCTGGGCTATTGATCATCCCGGCTTTGTTTATCGCTCAGAACAACGGGGTTGAAGTTTTCCAAAATGGTAAACTGGTTGGCGAAGGTCGGCTTATCTTTGCGATTCTGCCAGAGTTATTTGCGACCATGGGCGAGATTGGTTTATTCGTCGGGTTGACTTTCTTTGTGCTGATGTCGATAGCGTCGCTGACTTCAACCATTTCATCCACCGAAATTCCGGTGTCATTTTTGGTCGAAAACCATGGCTTTAAACGCTCACAGGCAACCTGGATGGTGACTCTGGTGCTGTTCGTCTGTTCAGGCACCATTATCATGAATTTTGATTGGTTATTTGGTCTGGTCATACAGGTATTCACCCAATATCAGCTGCCATTGATGGGCCTGTTCTACTTTATTACTGTCGGTTGGATATGGCGTCGTGGTAACCAGCTTGCTCTGGAGTGCAGTGGAAAAATGTACTGGTTTGCCCAGTATGTGCGCTTTGTTTGCCCGGTGCTGATGACTGCCGTCTTTGCTAATGTAGCGTTCTTTAAGTAACAGTGGCAAATTGAGCTCTGAATAGCCCGGTATTGCCGGGCTTTTTTGTATTTAAACACATAGGGTTAGTGTTTTATTCAATCGAGTAATGACCAATTCAACCGCACGCTAGAAACAAATGCAACTTTGATCGCGATTAGTTGCTAAGCCGCTTCAATCTGTATATCTTGTGACGTTAATGTATCAATTTGATGAATCTTGTTTATCAAATTGATGTGTATTCATAGGAACAAGGATAAGATGGAAAACTGTGTAGTCAGCGGGAGGCTTCCCCCAAAAAGCCCTCAGGATCCGGTGATTAGTGAAATTAACTGGTTTATCAACAACATTTATCAGCCCGCATATCTCAAATATCAAAAACTTAGCAAGTTGACCCGCACTATCAGTGCAAACTCGGCCATTCTTGCTTTTGTATTTTTGAGCTATTTTGGGCTGAATGCGGCATTCCCAAAGCTCAACCTGTTTGCGATACAGACACTCCATGATGGTTATGATCTCAATATGGCCATTGTGTTAGGCCTGCCTGTATTTCTCGTCGCATTGATAGTGTGTACACGTCAAAAGTTGCACCTGCGCCATCTTTGCTTAGCAATAATTTTAGGCCCAAGATACAACCCTAAATTTGCATATCGTAAAGAGAACTTGCTTCATACCTTACCTTTTTTGCAAGTTGTTTTGTTTTTGTCATTGTTCCTATTTTGCTTTACACAGCAAATGGTCGCGGTCGCAGGAATAATAAATGTGATTGTTTATGTTGGCACTTATATGGTTAATCGGCTGTTCGGATATACCTCTGCAACGACGCGAAATCAAATCATGATTCATAACCTTAAACGATTGCGGCGAGAGTATGAAATAGCGAGCTTTAACTGTGGCAGGTTTGAGCTGGAGCGCGTGCAGGCAGACGCGTTTGCGAGTTTATTCCAACTGGAAAAAGACAATGTAGCGCGACTGGATAAAGAGATCATGGGGGATCATTACAAAGTCCATGACAGCGCATTTAATATCATTAAAGGGTTAAGGAAGTAGTAATGAGTGAAGGTTATGTGTTTGATTTAAACCGGGCTGAATTCAATGATGATTTTAGTTCGTCAACTGGCAGTGGAGAGCTTTGGCAGGTATATGCCAGGCAACAGTTGGTTAGTAACTTAACCGCGATTTTAAATGACGCAGAGCAGTATGGAAGAGGCAGGGCAGTTAACCCAAGGGAAACCTGGTTATCGCACAATGCAATTCTGGTTACCAGCCCGAGGGGCTCAGGAAAAACGGTGTTTTTGCGCAATTGCGAAGCAATGTGGCGTAGTGAAAACAGTGATAAGAAAGACGCTCTGTTGTTTCTTGACGTGATAGACCCAACCATGTTGATGGCACAAGACTCCTTTGCAAATGTCATCGTGGCGCAAATATATCAGGCAGTTAACAACAAACTTGAACGCTCTAATTGCTGCGATGAGCAATCCCGAAATGATCGCGATGACTTCCACCGCCGATTAAAAAAGCTGGCAGATGCGATGGGTAAAACCTGTGAATTTAACGGCGCAATCGGGATAGACAAAATCCTGAAATATAGCTCGGGTATTCAGCTGGAAAGCTACTTTCACTTGTTTGTTGAATCAGCCATAAAAATATTAGGCTGTAAGGCCATTGTGGTTTCAATCGACGATGTAGATATGGCAATGGAGCGGGCTTTTGAAGTGGTTGACGACGTTAGGCGTTTTCTGGGCTGCCCTTATTTGATCCCGATAGTTAGTGGTGAAATTAAGCTGTATGAGCATATGACTCAGAAGCACTTTGATGACAAAGCCTATGACAATCGCTGCCAGGACACAAAGCTGACGGACAAAGGCAAGGAGCTGAGTGAACATTTAACTATGGCTTATCTGACCAAGGTCTTTCCTTCGCCAATGCGAATTAATCTGTTCTCGGTGGAGCGCCTGCTCAATAAAATGCAGCTCAAATATGGACCAGACAGTGCGCTCAGCATTTCATATCTGGATTATCAGGAAAGCGTGCTCAATCAGTTTTACTTTCTTTGTCGCAACCGTGATGCCAGGAGGAACTGGACCATGCCTGAGTCGGCCCGGGAGCTAACTCAGCTGGTTCGCTCTTTGCCGCCAACATCACTTGAGCAGTCTGAAAAGGATGCTGATATCAGCAACCAGATTGTGCTGTACAACAATTTTAAAAACTGGGCCATGCAGAAGAAAAACGGCGAAGCCCTGGTCTTTGCCGAGTCTGCTTTGTCGTTACTACACGACAGCGAAACGGTCTTTGATATTCGCAAAATTCTGGCATTTAATCTGGTGCAACAAACAGATGCGAATCTTTACCCCTGGGCAAAGTACCATGTGCTGGAAGAACAAGAAAACAGGTTAAAGGAACTGGCAAAACAGGGCGGGGAGAAAATTAATAACGCAAGCTTATTGCAGGCGGCACTTGGCGCAACCGTGAGTGGGGAGCGCAGGAGCTTAAAAGCCATGCCTCCGCTGGAGTTTTTGCTTGAAAAACTGTACGTTACGGGAGATGTAGCGCGTGAAAAATCCGATGTTATTCCAGTGAGTAGTGAGCCGTTATTAAAGGCCGCAAAGGACAATGGATGGAAGCTAAGCGGACGGTGTTACGTCGAAGACGTTTTACTTGATGTTTATACGGAGTCAGGCTTTTACTCGCAGCTTAGAAATAGTTACAAGTTTGTTTTTTTCAGCCGCTCTTTCGAGCTGCTGACTTACTCTATACTGACTGAAAAAGACGCACCAGCTTTGTTGTCAGACGTTTACCAGGTTTTATTAAGAAAACCTTTCTATAGCTTGCCCGCACTGACCGACACTAAGATTGCTTTACAGGGAGAGGCGGATATGGATGAGGACGTTTATGAGTCCAATAGTCAGCGCCATATGAGCGCCCTGATCCTATGTGAAGAAATTCAGCACTGGAGGGCAGAGCACAGTGCGCTGTTCGAGAAGTTTGCAGGTGCACGTATGCTTCCCCTTTTGTCCTACTGCTTTAACAGTGCATTCACCGCAATCAATGTGATAAAGGCCAACTATAGTGTTAATCGTTTTAACGATGAACACCTGACCGACATGGTACTTCGCTTTAAATACAATGTGCTAAACGCACTGATCCGATGCGGTATCGCAGGTGAAGCGGTTTATGCGAATGTACTGGTCGGTGCAAAATCACAAACCGTTCGCACAGAGCAAAATATCATCAACTATGAACGCGCCTATCAGCGCAACCTTAAATTACTTGACGAGGAGCTCAGTACTGCAAAAGCCTCACAAAAGAGCAAAGTGGCACAAGTTGAGCTGATCAAAGCATTACATGATGCTGTGGCGGTTCACCCAATATTTGCGCTTTGTCTTTTTGATAAAGAGGGGAGTGTTCAGCCAAGACTTGCGCTTGGTGACAGGGTGAAGCCAAAGAGCCCGAAGTTGCTCAACGTTTCAAATCTCACTGAAAAAGTGACACTTCAAGAAACATCTAAAGCATTATCTAAGCCGCTACACGATTCTTTGGAGCAATTAGGAGGGTATTTTACCAATGACGGTATCAGGCTCAACTTAATTAGTTCACTTAGCTGGCTACTTTTATATATTATTGATGGACGCGTTAAATCAGAAGATAAAATATATGACTCGCTCGAATCTGCACTCAATATGCGTAATAAACCGGCTAAGGTAAAAGAGCAGTTACTAAGTACACTTATTAGCGCCAAACAACATCTAAATAAACTCTACAATGGCTTCTTATTTTCAAAGGACTTTGAACAGTTAGACGAAAAATTACAAAACCTTATCAAAGCAATTTTAAGGCTGGATCTGGGCGATGATAAAAGTCACTGATAGCACAGCGGTGCTGGCGGCGTTTTTATCCTCCGACAGGTTGGTGTTGCCAGATATATTGCCGGTAAAGTCACGTGTTCACGATATTGAATTGCTTACTCAGGCAATCCTCGATTACCAGCCTTATGTGCATCGTAAGCTGCGTACAGATGATGTACAGGCGATGATAAGTTTGTATCAATTATCAAACGGCAATACCACGCTACGACCTTTGTTGTCGTCATTGGCAAACGAGTATCTGGACTGGCAGGGCAACTGTTTTGTTGTAAAACCGCAACGCTTGAGTGACTGGCTAGCTTTACTGTCGTTGCTTGACGGCAGCTGGGTCATTGCCCAGGCCTATGCGGATCTGCACGTCAATTTTGAGTTCTCGGTGTCTGAATTAGCGCATTGTATTGAGTCATTTCAGTGCCCATTTGCACTGCCAAGGCGAATGAGTAAGTCGTTTGCTGACAATCACGTGCATCTGGGTGGGCATGGTTATCTTGGCCCAAGCTTACTGAGCTTTTGCCTGTATGGCGCTGAAATTAAAAACAAGTTTCACTGGCCTGTCAGACCTGAATACACTGTGTATGAAAGTGGTTACTTAAATAAACAAGATATTGCTACTCAGTGCTGCCTGATTGGCGACGCGCTCGCTCATGGTGTATTTACCAACGACAAAACCATTCAGTATCGTGACAACACAACATCGGGCGATAAGTTTGAGCACAAAACGCTGGATGCGATTAAGTGTTACGAAGCAGAGACAGCGCCACAGCAATTTATTGCCAAAGCCACTTGTGAGTCTCAACCCTCGGCAAAGCGCTGGTTGTTGTACTTAACTGGACTTCTGGTGGAGTCACGCATCGAGTCAGGATCTTTGCTTTTGCTCGCGCGTCTGACAAATATTTTGCGAAATTATATGTTGGTGTCGGGAGTCGGTTTATCTCAGTTTGTTGAGGTGTCTAGATTTGGCGCTCGACATCAGCGAGGCGAAAGCCATACGCTTGGCGCTGGTGTTGTGAATGAATCACTCGAAGCTGACCTGGATAAGGGGGTGATGCGAGAGTTCAGGACAACACCCAACACTTTACTAAAAGGGAAAAATCAAAAAATAAAGCCCGATGCATTTTTTGCCTCGCTAAAGCAGTTGTATCTGAACTCGTTTGCCGAAAATACGCACTTTGTGTTGCACTTTACGCGTTCGGGCAGCCGAGAAGACAAACTTCAGGAAGCGCGCCGCCATGCCCTCAGGCAGCAGACGGAACTATTACAGGACTTTACGCATTCGGTTACCTTTTCTGAGCAAGAGTGTGAGACGATATCAGGGCTTGCGAAGTTTGCATACCTGGATCTGCGCAAAGCTATCCGTGGTTATGACGTGGCTGGAAATGAAAACGAGTTACCGGTGGAAGTTTTTGCGCCAGCACTGCGGGTGCTGCGTGATAGTAAATATCCAACTCAGGGTGTGAAGTTTAATCGCTTACCTAAACCATTTATTACAGTCCATGCTGGCGAGGACTTTAGTCATCTTTTATCTGGTATGCGAGCAATAGATGAAGCAGTCGTATTTTGTGATTATGGTGTGGGCGACCGATTAGGTCATGCACTGGCCATGGGGGTTTGTCCTAAAAAGTGGGCCTGCAGGCAAGACAGGGCCTATCTGTCCGTGGGTGAGCATTTAGATAACTTAGTCTGGTGCCATCAAAAGGCCCTGTCGGTCATTCAATCTGTACCTGAGATGGTCGGTGTGTTGCCTCTGTTGCAGGAGAAAATCCACTATTGGAGCGAGTTCCTGTATGGCGAAGCCCAACCACCCAAGCGTTTATACGATGCCTGGTTGCTCAGGCGCAATTGTCCCATCATTCTCAAATCAGATACGCAGCAGGCGCTTAAATTACCTGAAGTTGGACAGTTTGACCCGAGATTGAGCGGCTGGGTTATGGACTTTGGTGCACAATCAAAAGTGACAGGCCATACAAAACATATAAAGCTTTGGGAGAAGTATCTGTTTGCAAACCGAGACCCTGAATTTAGTCAAAGAAGAGGTACGCTGTTAAGCGTAGACTGTTCCGCTCAGCAAAGTGCACAAACCTTTGGCTTTAGTCATGGGCGGTACTTTGACTCCGTGTCTGCGGCAGAACTGACGCTCTATGAAGCCATTCAGGATTGGCAGATGGAACACTATGCCGCTTTAGGTATCGTCATCGAAGCCTGTCCAACGTCTAACATCTTTATTGGCCGGTTTGAGCATTACAAAGAACACCCCATCTATCGTTGGGATCCACCGAATAAAAACTGGTTAAAAAAGGGAGAAAAATTTAATCAGTTTGGGTTACGAAAAGGCCCGGTAGCAGTTTGCGTCAATACTGATGACGCGGCACTTATGCCAACTACCATAGACAACGAGCACCGGATCCTTGAGCAGGTCGCGGTACATGATTATGAGGTAGGTGCAATGGTTGCCGAAGACTGGGTAGAGCGAATAAGGCAAAGAGGTTTGGAGCTGTTCAGACAAAATCACCTGGACTGGTTCAGTGAGGCTGACAAAACAGCGCTGACGTAACGCTGTTTTATTATCACCACACCAACTCTATTTAACTGCGCAGAAGAGCTGGTGTGGTGAAGAATGAAATAATCAAACCTGATTTTCCAGCGTCTGCCCAGTGCGAATGGCGTTTAGGTTAGTCACTGTGGTGTGGGCGATTTCGGTTAAGGCTTCTTTGGTGAAAAACCCCTGGTGTCCGGTAATGAGCACATTCTGAAAGCTGGCCAGGCGCATAAAAACATCGTCCTGAATCACTTCATCACTGCGGTTTTTAAAGAACAGTTCAGATTCCTGCTCATACACATCCAGGCCAAGGTAGCCGAGCTTTCTGGATTTCAGCGCTCGGATGCAGGCCTTGCTGTCTACCAGAGCACCGCGGCTGGTATTGATCAGCATTACACCTTGCTTCATTTTGTCAAACGCAGCGTCATCGATCATGTGATGCGTGGCATCTGTGAGTGGGCAATGCAGGGTAATGATGTCGCTTTGCTCAAGCAACATATCTAATGATACTTGCGTATAAGAGCCTTCCCCGATATTTGGGTCGTAGACCAGCACATGCGCGCCAAAGCCGTTGAGAATGGCCACCAGAGCCTGACCAATTTTACCACAGCCGATGATACCGACGGTTTTGTTGTGTAGGTTAAAACCCAGTAAGCCGTTGAGGTCAAAATTATCTTCACGTACCCGGTTGTAGGCTTTATGGGTTTTACGGCTCAGTGTCAGCATCAGGGCAATACAATGCTCGGCTACGGCTTCAGGACTGTAAGCAGGGACACGTACTACTTTGATCCCCAAGGCGTGCGCTGCCTCTATGTCGACATTGTTAAAGCCTGCACAGCGTAGTGCAATACTTTGAACACCTAACTCAGCCAGTTCGGCTAACACATTGGCATCAACCTGATCGTTCACAAACACGCAGATGGCATCGAACCCCTGCGCCAGTGCAACAGTCTTGTCGTTTAGTGCTTGCTCAAAAAATTCAAACTCAATATCAGGAAACTGGGTAAGTGCATGCTCAAAAAATGGCAGCTCATACTTTTGCGAACTGAATAGGGCGACTCTCATTGGACACTTGACTCTCTATAATCGATTTTAAGGTTTCGGGCTTTGTCCTGGGCGCATAGCGGGACAATAAAACGCCCTCTGAGTTTACTAAAAACTTAGTAAAATTCCATTTAATAGCGCGGTTTTGCGCGATCCCCCGTGTATTTACCTTGAGGTAATTAAAGAGTGGGTGAGCATCCGGACCGTTCACCAGTATTTTTTCTGAAATGTGAAAGCTCAGATTGAAGTGCGACTGGTAAAACTCCCTTAGCATTTCGTTTTCCAGTGGCTCATTGCGGCCAAACTGGTGGCAGGGAAAGGCAATAATCTCTAATCCCATAGGGTGGTACTTTTTGTATAACTTTTCTAATGCGCTCAGCTGCGGTGCAAAGCTACATTTACTGGCAATGTTGACGATCAACACGGGTCTGCCTTGTAAGGATCTGAGTGCCAGCGTCTCGCCGTTAAGTAGTTTCACGCTGAAACGATAAATGTTCTCCATCCTGTCAGGCTCCTTGATGTTTTTTCTTTTTAATCACTTGATTCATAGCTGGTATTTTTCATTTGCCATGGCTAGATGGCTCAGGTATAACAACTCCATCTTTCTAGCTTAACAGCCAAATAGGACAAATTTATGTCAGTCAAAGTTGCATTCATCGGATTGGGGGTGATGGGCTATCCCATGGCCGGTCATTTACAACAAGCGGGTCATCAGGTGACCGTTTACAACCGTACAACCACAAAAGCAGAGTGCTGGGCGCAGCAGTATCAGGGGGCATTTGCTGCAACACCCAAAGAAGCCGTTACAGATGCTGAGCTGGTATTCATGTGCGTGGGCAACGATGATGACCTGAGATCCGTTGTGTATGGCGATAATGGGGTTTTGGCTGGTATGAAGCCGGATACCGTTTTGATTGACCACACGACAACCTCGGCTAAGGTAGCACGAGAGGTTGCGCAGCGAGCTGCCGAGCAAAACGTTGCATTTCTGGATGCGCCTGTATCAGGTGGCCAGGCTGGCGCTGAAAATGGGGTATTAACCGTGATGGTGGGCGGTGACCCTGAAGTATTTGCGCGTGTGCAACCCGTAATGGCGGCCTTCAGTCGTTTTAGTCAGCTCCTCGGAGAAGTGGGCTCAGGTCAGTTGTGCAAAATGGTGAATCAGATTTGTATTGCTGGTGTGGTACAGGGATTGGCTGAGGGGCTTCACTTTGCGAAACAGGCTGGCCTGGACGGTGAAAAAGTGGTTGAGACAATTGCCAAAGGTGCAGCGGGTTCGTGGCAGATGGAAAACCGTTATAAAACCATGCTAGCGGGAGAGTATGACTTTGGCTTTGCCGTTGATTGGATGCGCAAGGATTTGGGCATTGCACTGGACGAAGCGCGCAGCAATGGCTCTTCATTGTCACTGACTGCGATGGTCGACCAATATTATGCCGATGTACAAGCACTCGGAGGCGGTCGCTTTGATACCTCGAGCTTGTTAGCGCGTCTTGATGCCATTCATGACAAGAAGTAGTTTGTTGTCTCTGTGAGGCGAGGCTGACAAATAAAAAAGGCAGGTGCTTAAGCAACCTGCCTTTTTTGGTATTTATTTACTCACTTAAGCTTTTTTCGACAGCTTGTCTAAGTCGATGTCTTCTTCCAGTGCTTTGGCTGCATCGGCATCATTGAATACTTCGGTATCCAGTTCACCCTCAGACTTGGCCACCACACAAGTTACCATACAGTCACCGGTAACATTTACGGCGGTACGAGTCATATCCAGTAGACGGTCAACACCCATTATGATGGCGATCCCTTCAACAGGCAGGCCAACCTGATTAAGGACCATAGCCAGCATGATTAGGCCGACGCCTGGCACACCTGCGGTACCAACTGAAGCCAAAGTGGCGGTCAGAATGACCATCAGATAGTCACTCAGGGTTAAATCTACAGCGAAGACTTGTGCGATAAAGACAGTTGCAACCCCTTGCATGATGGCGGTGCCATCCATGTTGATGGTTGCACCCAGAGGTACGGTAAAAGAGGCGACCGAGTTATTAGCGCCTAGCTTTTTGGTGGCCGTTTCCAGTGTCACAGGCATAGTGGCACTTGAGCTTGATGTGCTGAATGCGAACATACAGGCATCTTTCATTTTTGCCAGGAAGGTGAGTGGGCTCAGGCCTGTCAGCACTTTTAGCAAAATACTGTAATTGACAAAAGCATGGATCAGCAGGGCTGCAACAACAACGAGGAAGTATTTACCCAGCTCGACAATCAGGTCCATTTCAATACTGGTAAATAGTTTGGCCATCAAACAGAAAACACCATAGGGTGCCAGGTTCATCAACAGGGTTACCAGCTTTAGCACTACGGTATTTAAATCTTCGAATACTTTTGCACAGCGCTTACCTGCATCACCACTTAATGCCATAGCGATACCAAACAACAGTGCAAACACAATAACCTGAAGCATATTGCCACTTGCCATTGCATTGATCGGGTTGGTCGGGAACATCCCGATAATAACCTGAGTGAGTGTGGGTGCTTGTTGAGCATTAAATGTCGCGGTAGTTGGAATTTCAACACCACCACCTGGACTAACGAGCAGAGCAAGTGAGATAGCCACTGTTATTGCGATAGCCGTAGTGGATAAATATAGCAAAATGGACTTACCACCCAGACGACCGAGTTTCTTTGGATCGCTCAGACTACAGGTGCCGACAACGAGAGAAATAAAGACCAGAGGCACAACCAGCATTTTTAGACTAGCGATGAAAATTTGTCCGCCAATGTGGAACAGACCATCAACGAAAAAGCCTTTGACCGGCAAATCGAACAGGCCCAGAGGGATTGCAACTTCAGGCTTATCGCCTAGTATGGATTGTATTAACAGACCCAAAATAACACCCAATACCATGCCCAGCATAATACGGGTTGTTAGGCTCATTTTTTTGTTTTGTGACATAGCCTTTGACATTGTCCTAACACTTCTAATTTACAAAATCGCTATAGCCTAACAGGATAGTTGAAGATGAACAGAAAAAATCGATGACGGCCGCTAAAAATTTGTGATTTTAGATCCACAATTGGGTTAACATGGTGAAAATAACTCAAAATTATTAGATTGCAAGGGAGAATCGAAAATGTCTCTGATGCGCTGGTTTAGTATTACTTTGCTCAGCTTGCTGATGATCGCCTGTGGTGGCGGTGGTTCGATTGAAAAAGACACCTCGGGAGGTGGCGGTACAAATACCGACTATGAATTGGTACTTACTACTAGTTCCGCGAGTGGGGGAAGCCTGAGTATCAGCAACCCTATTACTATTACGGCCAAGCTCACCAATGATGGTGCGCCCATTGCAAATAACCTGGTTAATTTCACTAATGATGAGTTTTCAGACTTTGCTTCTGTCAGTTCTCAGTTAACTGATAGCAACGGTGAGGCCAAAGTGACCATTATTGCCAATCGGGCAGCGGGAGCAGGTACTATTTCTGCCACCGCAGATGTGGGTGAAAATACCGTGACAGGCTCGGTGCCATATGCTGCTGATGGTGATGGTGGTATTCAGATTGCGATGACCATCACTGGTTCAGATGGACTGGCAATCGATGCGAGCAATCCAATTGCGGGTTCAGAAATCGCCACTGTTACTGCGATTCTCACGGATAATGGTACACCTCTGAGTGGTCAGGTGTTGGAGTTTTCAAGAGAAGCGGATAGTGAAAATCTGCTGGTTACCAATGGTAACTCTAACGTGCAAACTGATGCAAATGGTGCCGCCCGCCTACTGGTACAAGCCACAGACGAGATAGGGGCCGGCTATGTGCAGGTTACATACAACGAAGATATTAATGCACGTATCGGTTTCGAGTCTGCGGGGAACCCTTTTTACGACAAAGAAATTTATGATCTGAGCGTTCAGCTGGTTGATGCAAATGATCAAACCTCTTCAGATCTCTCTTTAGCGACACCATTAACAGCAAAAATTCAGCTGACTTTAAATGAACAACCTGTTGCGAATGCCGACATTCTGGTCGAGGCGGAAGAAAGTGCGCGCTTTGCCAAGCCGACAGAATCAGTCAGAACGGATGCCACTGGTCAGGCTGAAATACAGCTCTTTGCAACGAGCACAGCGACGGTTGCGCAACAACTCGATGCTTTTACCGCGACATACATGTTAGCGGGTGAGGAGGCTGCAAGAACGGTTGCCAGCTATGTTGGTGCGGGCGATGGTGGTATTCAGCTGACCGTGAGTGTCGAGGATGCCCAGAATGAAGAAATAAACAAAGAGAATCCTTTGAGTCTTGGTAAGGAAGGATTCCTTAAAGTTAATTTGAAAAAAGATGGTCAGCCTTTGGTCAAGCAATTGGTTACTGTGAGTGAGCTGGTGCTGGCTGATATCACAGACAATGGCACCGCTGAGACTGACAGCAATGGTGATGCTGAGCTGACATTGAGTGTCAACGATTCTCGTGGATGGGAGCAGTTTACAGTAACCTACACAGAAACAGACACGACCAATACAATAGTGAGTTCTGGCCGCTATTACTCAAATGGTCTTGCAGCAGGGGCTGGAGTGCAGTTGACGGTGACTGTTTTAGACCTTAATGGCAATGCTATTAATGAAGGCAATCCGCTCAGTGCGACAAATCCAGGTCAGGTCGTTGTGACCTTGCGCGAAGATGACACACCGCTAAGTAATGAATTGATCACTGTATCAGGTGGTTTAAAGGCGGTAACCTCTCCATCTGATGGCGTATCTAATACAAACTCAAGCGGTGAGGCAAGAGTCACCCTGATCCCGAATCAAGAGGAGGGTTGGGCTGAGGTCACCGCTTCGTTTGGTGACGGCGGCGCAGCCGTAACGAAAACAGCCCGGTATTTTTCAAGCGGCGATCCTAATTTCGGTGCAAGTGGTTATCAATTGACACTGGTCGGTAAAAACGCCCAGGGTGATGAGTCAAATTCACTGTCAGCGCAAATGCCGCTGACCATTGAGGCACGTCTTACGTTCAATGGTAACGTACAGGAAAATCAAAATATTCAATTGAGTGTGAATGAATTTGGTGTCCTGGACCCTGAGTCAGGCTCGGTACTGACTAATAACGAGGGGATCGCAACCATTCAGTTATTAGATAATTCTATTTCAGGAGCAGGACGTGTAAGTGCACGTTATGAAGCCAATAATGGCGTTATCGTTACTCAGAATTTTAATTTCAATAGTGCCGGAGACGGCGGGGTAAATATTTCCATTGTAAGCATTCTGGATAGTGACGGAGATGCCATTTCTACTCAGCTTTCAGGTGGAAATAAACTCGCTGAGGATCATAATGGTATTGCCACTGTGCAGCTAATAGAAAATGGTCTGCCCTTATCCGGAAAGTTAGTGACGTTTACTACAGATTCGGTTGCTACTATGAACCCCCAAAGTGGCCGTGCTGTCACTGATGAAAATGGCTTTGCGAGTGTTGAGCTACTTGCGACCAATACTTCAGGGATCGGTGAAGTGTATGCAGAGTATCTGACATTCTCAACGCCTCGCGTCACCTTTGCCTCTGATGGTGCAGTGATTGTTGATGAGGGTGAGTATAAGATGGTTGTCCGGTTACTGATCAATTGTCAGGATGATTGGGATAGTAACCGAGATGCAACAGGGATAACGGACGCAGATCTGGCAAAGTGTGATGAAGTGACTAATGTCCCTTCAACTGAATTGGCCGAAGTGTATGTTAAATTGACACCGACTGCGAATCCGGATAAAGGCATTGAAAATGCGATTGTTAGTGTCCAAACCAACAAGGGGCAAATTCTACCTTCTTCTGGCCAAGTTCTGACTGATCTGCAAGGCGTTGGCTTACTGAAACTGCAACCGGGTGACTCAGGTGGTGCCGGTACGATTACAGCGAGTTACCTTGATGAGAGCGATACGAAAAACTTCTCTGTTGGTATTCAGGATCTGTTCTTAAGCTTAAGCAGTGAACTGGATTCCGGTGGTAATCGCGACAGTTTGGCCGCCGGTGACAGCTTTATTCTGACCGCGACGATTTTTACTGATGAGGCAGACCCGGATAATTCGATATACGGTCAGCCCGTCGATGTGGAGTTTACTTCGACCTGTGCTGATGAAGGGTTGGCAACCATAGATGGACAGGTGCGCTCTAAAGACGGTAAAGCATCTTCAACATATCGTGCTCAGGGTTGTAGCGGCAATGATACAATTGTGGTTACGGTGACTTCAGGCGGCGGTGTGAATGACCCGGAAAGCTATGTGTTTACGGTTGACGATGCGCCAGTACAAGCTATCCAGTTTATTGAAGCATCTAATGCCTTTATTGCATTACCGCCCGGCTTGGGTGCCACACCCACCACCTCAACGGTGAAATTTAAGCTACTGGATACGGATGACCGACCGTTAAAACAGAAGCAAATTGAGTTTAGACTGGCGGACTTGACCGGCTCTGCTGATCTTACCAACTACAAAGGCAGTACAGACAGTGAAGGATTTGCGCAGACAACCGTGCAATCCGGAGTTGTGCCTGGTGCCATCGTGGTTGAAGCCTGCTACATCTCTGATGAGGTTATTGCGTCTTATGCCACTACGAATGAGTATCCGACTTGCTGGCAATCTGTTATAGATCAATGTGCCACAGACAATACTCACCCGAGATGCCCAGATGTGAACGATAACTTGACGTTGCGCTTGATCCCCGTTGCAGATCAGGTCAATGCTGTCTCTTCAGGTATCGTATTATCGTCGGGTGTACCAGATCAGAATAGCTTTGATATTGCTGCTGATAACCTAGTGTTAAACGCATTAAACTACGTAGGTGTGACAACCAATATTTCTGTTTATTTTGGTGACCAGTTCAACCAGTTAACCGGTGATAACCTGGTGGCAAGTGTCACAGCCGAAGCGGGCGTGGTCGGCAGTATTGATGGTACGGGCGGTTCTCCTTCATATCAGTGTGCGATTGTGGATGGCGTGTGTACAGTGCAATGGCGCAAGCAAGGTGAGTTCCCATACAACGACACAGATACCTGGCGTAACACCATTGGCGATGTCTGTGATACATATGGTGGTCAACCTGTTCCCTGTATCAATGGTTTCCCATCTGTCTATCGTTATACCGATGCTGACGGTAATTTCTTGCAAGATCAAGATGGTAACGATATGACCGAGGTGGTAGATGGTGTTACGTTACCTGCTGAGTTGCCTGTGGTCAGAGGTGGACGGATCACTGTATTGGCCACTGCTAAAGGTCAGGAGAGCTTTATAGACAAGCAAAGCAGCGCAGATATTAGCAGAACGAACGGGATATTTGATGAAGGTGAGTTCTTCAGCGCGTTTGACTTACCGGAAGCCTTTGTAGATCACAACAAAAATGGCACATTTGATGCCATAGATTGTAATGATTCGGCTGAAGCACATAAATGTACGTTCAGGTTCAGTGATGGCGGTCACAATGAGACCTACCTGGATGGCAACAACGATCTGTCTTACACCAGTGAAGACAATAAATATAATGGCCTGTTATGTGGTGAACAAGCTTTGACAGGTGGCCATTGTACGCGTGATTTGGTTGATGTACGCCGAGATCTGGAGTTGATCATCGCAGGCGATGTACCTTACGCGCGCTTCGTCATCGCCAGCAACTTGATTGGCGGTGCCGCCTGTACGGGTACAATCAATGGTTTCAGTGGCCTGGAGCAGACGGAAGACGAGGATTACTGTGATTTGAATGTCGTTGATTTAACCATTGTTGAGTCAGCTGATGTTGAGATCTATTATTCAGATCTGTTCGGTAATGCATTTCCTACGGGAACTACTGTCAGTATCACAGCAGATAATGGGGAAATTTCGATTAGTGAAGTCAATACTATTGTCAGTGCCACTGATATCTACGGGATCAAAAAAGCCGTGGTGAAAGTCTCCCGGGAAACGGCCGCAAACAGTAAGACAACGGGTAATCTGACGATTACGTTTACCATTCCATCGCCGTTTGAAGGACAAGATCCGACGATTGTCTCAAAAAGTATGCAAATTATAGACGCGGGTTAATAGACTTAAAAAAGGGCCAAATCATTGGCCCTTTTCCTTTACCCCTTGAAATTCCTTTTATATCCGCTATATTCGCCCTTTCCATCAAGCAATCTATACGCCTGGGTAAATTAACAGCAACAATTGTTCATAAAATCACTGCTTGGCGAAAAGATCGAATGAAAAGCTTGTAACAATAGGTATTTGTGGATATACCTATATTTAATCGCGCCCAATGAAGGGCAACAACCAGACAGAAGTCAAATAGGCAGCTATGGGCAAATCGCTAGTAATCGTAGAGTCTCCCGCAAAGGCAAAAACTATCAATAAGTACCTGGGTAAAGACTACATTGTGAAATCCAGTGTCGGTCATATCCGTGATCTTCCTACCTCAGGCGCAGGCAAAACCAAAGGTCTGGCAACTAAATCTCCTGCTGAAGTGAGAAAAATGTCGCCAGAGGAAAAAGCTGAGTACAGAAAAAAGAAAGATTACGCGAACCTGGTTGCCCGGATGGGGATAGACCCGGAAAAGGGCTGGGAGCCGCACTATGAAGTGTTACCCGGCAAAGAAAAAGTGGTTCAGGAGCTGGCCAAGCTCGCAGAAAATGCCGACACCATCTATCTCGCAACCGATTTGGATAGAGAGGGAGAGGCCATTGCATGGCACCTGGAAGAAGTGATTGGTGCCGATGCAAGTAAATACAAACGTGTTGTATTTAACGAAATCACCAAAAATGCCATCACACAGGCGTTTGAGGCACCGGGTCAGCTAAACACGGACATGGTGTATGCGCAGCAGGCACGACGCTTTTTGGACCGCGTGGTGGGCTTTATGGTGTCACCTTTGCTATGGCAAAAAGTCGCGCGCGGATTGTCAGCGGGTCGTGTTCAGTCTGTGGCGGTGCGCTTGTTGGTTGAACGTGAACGTGAAATCAAAGCCTTTATTCCGGAAGAGTTCTGGGATATTCACGCAGATACCGCACTGGCAGAGCAGGATGTTCGTTTTGCTGTGACTAAGTATCAGGGTGAAGCGTTTAAGCCGCTGAACGAAACGCAAGCCAATAAAGCCGTTACTGAACTGCAAAAAGCGCAGTATCAGGTTGTTAAGGTTGAAGAGAAACCCAGTAAGAGCCGCCCGAGTGCACCCTTTATTACGTCAACCATGCAACAGGCCGCCAGCACCCGATTGGGTTATGGTGTTAAAAAGACCATGATGCTGGCACAGCGTTTGTACGAAGCGGGTTACATTACCTATATGCGTACTGACTCAACCAACTTATCGAATGATGCGGTTGAAATGGCACGTGGCTATATTCAGGATAACTTTGGCGATAAGTACTTGCCGGGTGCCCCCATTAAATACAGTGCGAAAGACAATGCACAGGAAGCGCACGAAGCAATTCGTCCTTCAGATGTGAACATCCTTTCTGGCCATGTTGAGGGCGTAGATGCCGACGCTAAGAAGCTCTATGAGCTTATCTGGCGTCAGTTTGTGGCATGTCAAATGACACCAGCAGAGTATGACCTGACCAATATCACCGTAGGTGCAGGCGATTACACACTTAAGGCACGTGGCCGTGTGTTACGTTTTGACGGTTGGACACGCGTTCAGCCAGCAGTCCGTAAGAAAAATGAAGAAGAGCAGGCGTTACCCGCTGTGGCAGTGGGTGACATCGTTCAGTTGCAGGCACTTGATCCGAAGCAGCACTTTACCAAGCCACCGGCGCGTTTCAGCGAAGCAAGTCTGGTTAAAGAGCTCGAAAAGCGTGGCATTGGTCGTCCTTCAACATATGCGTCGATTATTTCGACCATTCAGGACCGTGGCTATGTGCGGGTAGAAAACCGCCGCTTTTATGCCGAGAAAATGGGCGAAATAGTTACTGACCGCTTGATCGAAAACTTCGATGAGCTGATGGACTTTGACTTTACGGCCAAAATGGAAAACCGCCTGGATGAAATCGCAGAAGGCGATCGAGTCTGGACTCAGGTACTTGATAAGTTTTACGCTGATTTCTCTAACCAGCTCGATCTGGCTGGTAAAGAAGAAGCGGAAGGTGGTATGCGCCAGAATGTGATGGTTGAGACTGACATTGACTGTCCAACCTGTGGTCGTAAGATGGGGATCCGTACAGCGTCCACTGGGGTATTCCTGGGCTGTACAGGCTACAACTTGCCACCAAAAGAGCGCTGTACCACCACGATGAACCTGATCCCCGGAGATGAAGCGGTTGATGCTGATGTTGAAGACGCAGAAACTGAAAGCCTGAGACAGATGAAACGTTGTCCTATCTGTGAAACCGCGATGGATTCCTATCTGATAGATGAAAAGCGCAAGTTGCATGTGTGTGGTAACAACCCGGGTTGTAGTGGTTACGTCATTGAAGAAGGCAGCTTTAAAATCAAAGGCTATGATGGCCCGGTGATTGAATGTGATAAGTGTGGCTCAGATATGCAGCTTAAGTCTGGTCGTTTCGGCAAGTACTTTGATTGTACCAGTGATGACTGTAAGAACACGCGTAAACTACTTAAAAGCGGTGAGCCTGCGCCACCAAAAGAAGATCCGGTACACTTACCAGAGCTACCCTGTGAGAAATCTGAAGCTTATTTTGTGCTGCGTGACGGTGCATCTGGTATCTTCCTGGCGGCACATACATTCCCTAAATCCAGGGAAACCCGTGCACCAAAAGTGGCCGAGCTAAAGCGTTTCAGAGATCGGATCTCGCCTAAGTTCTATTATCTGGCGGATGCGCCGGAACAGGACAATGATGGCAACCTGGCCGTTGTCAGATATTCACGTAAAACTAAAACACAGTACGTGATGACTGAAGTGGAAGGCAAAGCCACAGGCTGGAAAGCGACTTATGCGAACGGCAAGTGGGTCGAAGAAGAGAAAAAGCGCAAGAGCGCCAAATCTTAATGAGTCTGCTTGGGTGACAAGCAAGAGATGACAAAAAAGGCCAGCTTTGCTGGCCTTTTTACTGTTTGAGGATCAGATGTCAACTTCAGTCACGGTCAGATAGTCACTGGCAGTTAGCTCTTCGTTAACACACTGCAAAACGTACTGGCGTAGCGCATCGGTTGCCACTTCGTCATCCTGAGCCCATTCAACACACATTTGTGTCAGTTCGGCTATCAGGCTGGCTGGTGCGCTTTGTTGTTGCACATCATCAGCTACAGCGGAGATTGAAGTTAAAGTTGCGGCTAAAACGAAGCTCGCCAGCGCTGAAAATAGTTTCATTGATGTTTCCTTTTGTGTTTAGTGTCACGTTTCGTCACAGTGAGTTTTTAAATCAAAAGACAAAAAAAGAACAACGAAATAAATCACTCCTGAAGATAAGTGAATGTGATTTTGCAACAAATCGAGTGTTTATGATTAGGGAACTGCTGTTCTAACAGTGATATACTTCAACGACTTGACGTATCTATGGCCTTTTTTGAGGGCGATTAAGGACGGAATAATGACCAATTACCGCGGACGAATCCGCACACTGTTCAGGCACAGTCTTATTGCTTTAGGTCTGCTTGGTGCTCCTGGTAGTTACGCGACTACGTTGGAAACAGCCAATCTGACACCTTGTTATACTAAGGGTCTGGCAGACAGGTTAATGTGTGGCAGCGTTGAACAACCTCTTTCAGAACAGGGTAACGATGAAAAAATCAGGATTCATTTTGCGGTGATCCCGGCCATCAAGCAGGTGCATCCATCGGAAGCCATCCTGGCATTTGCAGGAGGCCCGGGCCAGTCGGCCATTGAGGTTGCAGCCGTATTTGCCCGTATCTTACGATATGCTCGCGAAGATCGCGATATCATCCTGGTGGATCAACGGGGCACGGGAAAGTCCACCTTGTTGCAATGTGATATGGACCCACTTGAGGCACAGTTTGCCTTCAATGATGATGCTTTGCCTATTTTTGAATATAGCCGTGACGAAACCCAAAAGTGTAAAACGAAACTCAATACGGATCTGAGCAATTTTACGACGGTTGCCGCAGCCAGTGATTTTGAAGCGGTGAGACTGGCACTGGGATATCAAAAGCTGCACCTGTTTGGCGCTTCTTATGGGACACGTATTGCGCAGGAATATATGCGCCGCTATCCGCAAGCAGTGGCTAGTGCGACGTTGGACGGGGTAGTGCCTATGCAGCAAAGTCTGGTTGCCATAGGTGAAGCCATTGATAAGTCATTGCAGGCAATTTTTATCGATTGTGCTGAAAAAGCAGATTGCCGTCAGCAGTATCCCAAGCTGGACCAACAGTATCAAACTCTAATAACTCAGTTAGAAGCGCAACCGGCAATCGTTCAGATCCCACATCCCAGAACACATCGACCCATCCCGCTGGTTTTGACACAGAGTAAAGTACGCTCGGCCGTTCGCATGGCGCTTTACAGTCATACTACGCGCGCTCTGGTACCGTTGGCTATCAGCGAAGCTAGCAGAGAAAACTATTTGCCATTGGTGGGCCTGATGGGCAGTGATTCGGCGTTTGGTTCGTTGGCTATGGGTATGCACAGTGCCATTGTGTGCGGTGAGGACTGGCCTGTGCTGACACCTCAAGAACGAGCGCGGTTTTCAGCGACCTATTTCGGTCGCATGATGATAGAGTCGCTCGATGCAAGCTGTCCTGTTTGGCAGGTTGATGCCGTAGACAAAACCTTCTATCAACCATTAACGACTAGTATACCAACGTTATTGTTATCTGGCGGGTTAGATCCCGCAACACCACCTGAGTGGGCAGAGCTGGCGATGGAAAATATGGCTAATGCGCGTCATCTGATTGCCGAAGAAGCAACACATGGTGTGGCTGCACAAAGCTGTGCTGACAAACTGGTCGCTGAATTTATTGATCATGGTGAACTAAAGAGACTGGATGCCAGTTGTTTGAGTAAAACAGCAGTGAAACGGTATTTTATGAATCCCAATGGTCCAGTATTAGTTAAAGAGGAGCCGTAATATGATCACTGTGCATAATCTACAGAAACAAATCGCGTCGGTGAATGCGCTGGACGGACTGAGTTTCAGTGCAGAGAATGGCCAGATCACTGGGTTGCTTGGCCCCAATGGTGCAGGCAAAACAACCTGTCTGAGGACAGTGTTTGGATTATTACAGGCAGATCAGGGATACGCAGAAATAGACGGGATTAAAGTTCATGAGGATCCCATGGCAGCCAAGCAGCAGCTTGGTTTGTTTCCGGACCCGTGTGGTTTGTATGAACGCTTGACACCCAGAGAGTATATTCAGTTTTATGCCGAGCTGAGCGGGATGGCCAAATCACAGGCCATATCGGCCACGCAACGCGTGATTGAGCAGTTGCAAATGATGGACATTGCTGACAGGCGCTGTCAGGGCTTTTCCCAGGGCCAGCGAATGAAAACGGCACTTGCGCAGGCAATCGTTCATCAGCCACGCAACATCATTCTTGATGAACCAACACGCGGTCTGGATGTTATGAGTACCCGTGTACTCAGAGAGTTATTATTGATGCTCAAGGCGCAGGGACATTGCGTGTTGTTCTCCAGCCATGTGATGCAGGAGGTGGCAGCCCTGTGTGATCATGTGGTGGTCATGGCAAAAGGCAAAGTGGTTGCGCAAGGCACACCTACGCAGTTGTGTGAACAAACGGCCAAATCGAGCCTGGAAGAGGCTTTTATTGCTCTGATCGGCAGTGACGAGGGGATAGCGGCATGATGAAGCAAGTCAATATCCTGTTCAAGAAAGAGCTACTTGATGCGTATCGCGATAAACGTTCGGTCATGGCCGGGCTTTATTATGCGTTTGGCGCGCCGATCGTGATGTGTTTGCTGTTTTCAATACTGTTACAACAAATGGCTTCACCTGAAGCACTTAAGATCACCATTTCTGGTGCTGAACGTGCACCTAATCTCGTGCAGTATCTTGACAGTGTCGACATAAGCCACAGTGATGAAGCCGATACAAAACCTATCCACCTGGAGATTGATGAAGCATATCAACAGGATATGGCGACAGGTCGCAGTGCAACAGTGGTGATTGTTGCTGATAAGTCTGATAGCAAGCTGATAAAGTCGGTCCGGCGACTGGAAACGGCATTGCTAAGGTATAACAGCGAAGTCGCGGGATTACGTTTGGTGGCTAGGGGGATTGATCCTGGGTTGATGCGTGCCCTGGATGTACAAACGCAGGATCAGGCCACGCCAGATGCCAAAGGCGGTTTGTTTCTGGGAATTGTCACTTTGTCTATTATCATTGCGGTTTTTTATTCGGCGATGAACTTAGGCATAGATACCAGTGCAGGCGAGCGTGAACGTAATTCACTGGCACTATTGCTCAGTCATCCGCTCAGTAGTATGCAGATTGTGCTGGCCAAAGTTGCCGCAATTGCGACTTTTTCGGTTCTGGGTCTGGCCCTGGTGCTGATCGTATCAAAGTTTGCTTATGCCATGGTGGCCTGGGAGCAGCTGGGATTTAGTATTACCCTGGATCAGCGCTTCATGGTGGTTAGCCTGATCATCGGTATTCCAATCGCACTCATGTCTGCCAGTATGCTTATCTTCGTCTCTTTTATGGCAAAGTCGTTTAAAGAGGCACAGTCCTACGTCACTATGGTACTGATGGTACCAGTGGGCCTGAGTATGATGACCAGCTACGATATCGCCACGGAGACAATTCAATGGTTGCCGATTGCTGCACAGCAGTACGCGATGATTGAACTGATCAAAGGTAACGCCTTACCATTGGCACCGCTGGCAGTGGCGTCGGCGTCTACTTTGGCATTGTTTGGGCTGTTCACTTACCTGAGTAGCAGAATGCTGAAAAGTGAAAAAGTGGTGTTCGGTTTATAAATACAGCAACACTTTATCTCCTATCAAGCCGGCAGACCTTAGCCGGCTTGATAGAAGAATAAAAAGACGGGCAGGCAGATAAGCAGTCCGACAAAAAAGAGTTTGAAAAAGCCGTCTCTGTTCTCGGTCAGATCAGCCAAGCCGATACTGTCTTGCCCATTCCGCTCAAAAGGCCTGAAGTGCCTGTATATCTTCATAGTGAGCAAACCAACAATAAATGGCAGTACAACTACCGCCACGATTAATATCACCAAATACCAAGCTTCCGGTACCGTATTTCTCATTGTCTAAGCAACCTGATTAAAATAGGTACATTAGCAAAGAATCTCCTAGCCATAAAGCACTTCCACGTAATGGGTCGTAATGGCAAAAAAGTCAATTTTCGACTCTACTCTGATTGGGTGCTATTTGGCACCTACAACCACAGAGCAAAGCAAGTTACGCGTTAAGGAGCACAAACATGTCACATGTTACAATTAAAAGGGTCATGGGGTTTGGAGGGGAAACGCTGGCTGAGTATCGGGCTCAGCAGATGAAAGAGCCGCGCTGGCAATATGTTACTCAAGGTGTGTCCGATGCTGATTTGGATAACAACTTTGAGTTTTTAAACGGGGCAGTGCTTGACCGTAAAGTAGGCACACACCTATTGCAAACTACCACCGGATTGTTTGGCCCAATTCGGACAGGCACAATTGTTCACCTTGATCCAAATGCAGCGAACCAAGTGATTCAAAGCGACAGGGCACCACTTAACCCAGAGGGGGATCTCATCACGCGTCTTAACCAGCTTCACGATGTGCGCACCGGTAAGCCGCCAGGGGCCGACAATGCGTTGGCGGTAAGCGGTTTTTGGACTGCTGCGACGGACGGTGCGGGGATCGCTGGCCTGGACGGCGCCTCTAACGTGTTTGGTAGTACAGGCCAGCTTATACTCAACCCTGAATGTGCCGGCGAGCCGGTATCGCTTACATTTCCATTGTTGCGATTTGGCTCAACTGAACAAGAGCAATGCAATTACCTTGAGACGCTCGCTTACTATGGTGGAACGTTGCTTCAGCCGGGCGAGCAGTTTGACTTAGGCTTCACGCAGGATTTGTGGGGCATTCAGTACGATCAGAAACTACCTGAGTATGTGACAGAGTATGAGTTTAGCCCAACTAAAGGTGGAGGCTTGTTTGTCGAGCATCATCCTTTCCCCCATATCTGGCTTCCGGCGACAGGCATAGATCCGGCCTTTAAAGAACCGACAGTTTCCAGAATATTGCTCGGTCGCAGGCTCAATTGCAGCCACGAAGATGGCTATTATCGCACCGTCACCAATGAGCAATACCACTTCACTGTGTTTGAGGTACCAAACGATGGGAGTGCGCTCGCTATTCGTCCTCAGTGCATCCACAACGATAGTTTCACGAAAGGGGCGCAAACCGTGTTCCTGGGTAATACCGCGGCGAATACTGTGGCACTGCGCCAGAGCATGCCCGTGACAGAGATGGTGGTGGGCAACACGCCTGTGTCTGGTCTGTCAGATTAACTGCCATATGTCGTACAGTACGAGGCCTGTTCTGGGCCCGTACTCCTTCCTGAAGTTAGTTTCTATTTAATGATCCTTCAACACACGCTAAATAAACTTGAATATTTTTAATGATCAAACTCATTCAATTATTGCATTTCTACCAATATATAGACTAAACCAGAATAATGATGAAAATCATTCAATACATTTGATGTTGCTCAAGCCTTTGCTTTATAAGATATTTTGTTCACTGTTAAGGTTGTTATACTATCGCTTATAAGGCGAATATTAACCTAAATCTTACTAGTCGCTGTCTGTTTCACTGGCAGTCAATTTCAAGAGAGGGAGACGTACATGAACAAAGATACCATTATTATCGGTGCAGGATTTACCGGCTTAGCGGCGGCAGCCGAGCTACAGAAAAACCAGCAAGATTTTGCGATTCTCGAGGCAAGTAATCGGCTCGGCGGACGAAACTTCAGTTTCAAAATCACGCAGCACCTTGATACTCCCGGCGTGGAATATGAACACGGCTCTCAATATATCGGTGAGTCGCAGGAGCCTTTATGGTCTGTGGTTAAAGGGGAACCGTTTTATACCTGGCTGAAAACACACTATCCTGATTATGTACATCCGGATACACCTGACACAGAGTACAATGAGGATACGTTACCTCCCTATATTGTAGACAACTTTGCTGAGAGACTTGATTTTCCAGAGCAAGTGTTAATTCTCAGAGATGAGAACAACGAGCCAAAGCGGTTCCCGTTCAATAAGTTCCAGACGCCATATTGTATTACCGGGTTACCCAGCGGTATCGGCAAACGCAGTGTTGCCGCGATAGGCCTGGTGTCACTTGATATCCTGTATATTGAATCATGTATCAACGTGGACCAGCCCTGGGCGTCAGACTTCAAGGGGTTATATACTGCTAAACAATTAGACTCCATTACACTCGAGCAATGGCTGAATGAAAAACCACGCCGTGGTTATATGACACCAACGGCGCTTGATTCCATAACCATCGCGGCTCAGGCCCTGTTATCAGTTAATCCAAGCGAAATATCAGCGTTATATTTCTTCTGGTATTGTGCGTGTAACGGCGGATTTTTCAATGAAGTTAACGATGCGAAAAACGGCCCCCAGCAATACTGGTTGCGATGTGGATTCGGAAAAGTCCTGGAATTTATGAGCAAAGATTTCAAGGATAGCATTCACTATGAGCAGGTGATTGAATCTGTTTCGGTGGATGAGCAGGCTGAATTTCCGGTTTGTTTGACCCTGTCTGATGGAGTCGTCCATCGCGCGAAAAAGCTTATTGTGGCTGTATCACCTCATACAGCAAACAAAATTCAGTGGCCAGCAGATTTAGACGAGTCCTACAAAGTACTCATGAATCAAAAGATGGGCAGAACTTTGAAGGCACAAGTATTCTATGAGACCAGTTGGTGGAATGACATAGATGGTACCGGGTGGCAGGGCTACTCAGGTGGTGCGTCATATCCGGTTTTGTGGACCATGGACAATACAGCCTGTGATGCGAATGGTCAGCCAAGACCTTGTCTAATGACCTTTACCATTGGCGATCAAATTACTGAGCTGGAAGCGTCAATCGCTAAATCTGGCAGTGACCCGGACGAGGCGTTAAAGCACTTTTTGACTAAACACATTAGTTATCTGTTCACCGGTGAATATGATTATGAACCCGCAATGGAACCCATTGCCATCACGGCTAATCTGTGGGCCAAACAAACAGACAAAAGTGGTTTTGAAAAAGGCGCATTTATAGGAGGCGGACCAAATACGGTATTCGCGCCTGGCGTCCTGACTGAGCCTGTGCAAGATGGCAAGTCGGCGATGGCTTTAGCAAATACGCCATGGCGAGACCTTATCTATTTTACCTCGTCTGAGGTAGCACGTAACCTGCACCCAGAAACGCCGAATGCTATGGCGTTTATAAACCCTAAAGACGTTGATAAAGACTCGCAAGGGAAGTCTGAAAAGGCAGGTAATCAGAGCCCGAAAACGACCCTCGCTGTTATGTCCAGCCAGCCTGAAAAAGCTGGGATAGTACCCATTTCACAGTACTCAGATAATCGACTCGACCTGGGTTATATGAACGGTGGCTTGTATGCAGGCCAATATGCGGCACAGCAGCGGATCCAGGGCGCCGGGTTTGAAGTACCACAGCCTGACCCTATGTCTTCTTACAGCAAAAGCTGGAATGAAGTGAAAACACTCGCTTACGTATTTGTCCGAGGTATTGAGGCGTTCTTAGAGTTGGGGACTGCTTTGCATGTCATTTCCGACAGCCAGATTGACAGTTTGATATCAGCCATACTCGGTGATGAAACCAGGCAATGTGAGCTCAAGGGCGGCATTGGCACCCAGCTGAAGTTACGGGCAGCACAGTTGTTTAACAGCAATGATGAGATAGCTGTTGATGTGTTGGCTGAAGTGGCTCGCGTATCGCCGCAGGCGTATCAGGCTATTCTGGATGGATTCACCAGCGACGATCCGCGCCAGGTTGATTTCCTGAAGCGTTTATTTGGACAAAACCGCGAGTCGTAACCTTGTCAGTGTTTTCCAAACAAACAGTAAACTACCCATCCCGTATTGGCGATTATGTCATTCGAGGCATATTAGGCCGAGGCGGGATGGGGGTGGTATATGAAGCCTGGGATGAGGCAAACAATCGATTTGTTGCCTTGAAAACCATCCAGGGCACTGAGCCTGTGTCGCTTTATCGGTTCAAGCTGGAGTATCGACAAGTCGCGCAGATAGCACATCCAAACTTAGTGGGGCTGTTTGGCCTCACCTTTATAGAAGGGGCGTGTTATATCGTTATGGAGCTGATCAGAGGCTCCTTGCTCAGCCATTTTGTCGCGCAAAGTCACAGCGATACAATGCTCGACACCATAGTGGCCACGCGTACTTTGTCTGCGACTGACTCACCAATACCCAGTGCACCTGCGAGACAGGACTATATTGCGCCACTCAGGCTCGATGTGTTGAGTCTTGCCCATCAACTTGCCAGAGCTATATGTGCCTTGCATGGTGGGGGTGTACTGCACTTAGATATTAAGCCAAACAACATTATTCTCACCTCAGGTGGTGAGCTGAAACTGCTTGATTTCGGTGTTTCCCAGTTGAAAACCGCGCAACGGGGCCACACACCGCTGCAACAGTTGGGGACGCCAAAGTACATGGCACCTGAGTGTTTATCAGAGCAAGTACAGACAGCGGCAAGTGACTGGTATAGCTTTGCGGTGGTGATACTTGAACTGGTGACAGGGCGGAGCGCCAAAGAGCTGGTTATCTTACCAGATGACAAAGGAATGTTTGAGAAGCAGGTTTCTACGATCCTGCATCAACACCTGCATAAGGCGTTGATTGCTATCCTCGCCAGAGCTTTATCACCCGATCCGCACGACCGACCGACAGGAAAAGAGGTACTGGCGGCGTTTGATGCCAATGATGCCTTTTTAGCAACGACGGATGTATCCGATGAGACCAGAGTTTTTGTAGGCCGTGAAAAAGACCTGGAGATGCTGAATGAGGCGTTTTGTACACACACCGGAGGGCAGCACCAGCTAATATGCGTGGAGGGATCTCCAGGTATAGGAAAAACGAGCCTGGTAGAGCAGTTTCTAAATTCATTAGACAACGTTGTGGTATTGCGAGGGCGATGTCATGAGCGAGAAACAGTGCCATTCAAAGCGTTGGACATGTTGATTGATGATTTTGCGCAATACCTGAGTGCAGTCCCTCCTCAGATACGGTGCAGATATATTGTCGATGGTTTTCAGTATTTGGCGATTTTATTTCCTGTGCTGCGTGGATTTGTTTCGCATGAAAAGTGTGATCCCAATATGGATGCGATGCATTGTCGTGCGCTGGCAATGAAAGCACTGGCAAATAGCTTGTCCTTGTTGGTGAATAAGCAGCAAGTCATTTTGTTCCTGGATGATATTCAATGGGGTGATGAAGATAGTGCACAATTGCTGGTCAGCTTTTTAGAGTATTTACCTGAAAAGTGTCCGTTTATTATTCTGAGCAAGCGTACCGAAGTTTCAGAAGAGAATCGATTTGCTGCTGTGCTTGAACGGTTTCAACACGCATCAGATTGCCCTGTCACATTCGAGAGCATTACGGTAAATCCACTAACACCAATCCAAAGTACTGAAATGCTGGAGGCTTTACTTGAGGATAGTCAGGCTGCTAAGTCTGAAAGTGCGCATGATATTGTGCGAATCAGTAGAGGTGTCCCTTTTTTAATGGAGCAGTTACTTCATTTTGGCCTGCAATCTGACATGGATGAGATAGATGGCCATGCGATCATACAGCTGCGACTCAATGAGTTGTCTCCCGAGTCGAGAGAAATCCTAAGTTTCGTTGCCATTGCGGGCCAACCTGTAAAGGCAGATACGATCCTCTCCATTGTAGGTGATATCCATATTGATGATTTTACCTTTACCTGTTTGCGCGCTCAGCGACTTTTAGTCGTGCAAGCTGGAGGCCATGTGCAGTGCTTCCACGATCAAATTCGAGAATCAATATTGTCGATCGAGTGTAGTGCGCTTTTGAGGGTCAGAGCAGGCAAATTGGCTGCGGCATTAGCTGAAGATTGTAAATCGGATAATGCGTTTTTGGGACAACTGTTTTACCAGTCTGGCCAAACACAACGCGCTATTGATTGCACGATACATGCTGCCGACGAAGCTGAACTGGCGTTGGCTTTTGGTCGGGAGGCAGACATCTGTCATCAGGTGATTTCCTGGTTGCCAGATAGCAGGCAGGCAGAAGCGTATGGGTTAACTGAGCGAAGAGCCATCGCTTTATCCAGGGGCGGCTATGGGGTTCAGGCTGCAGAACTTTTTGCTGAACTGGCAAAAACAGACGGTCTCTGCGACTCAGAACGGGCCCGATTAAATGGCATGGCCGCCAGTCAGTTTATGTATGGTGGTCACATTGAAAAGGGTGAAGATCTCTTCAAACCGCTATTAAAAAAATGGCGATTACCTTATCCGGGTTCGACAAAAACAGCGATGCTTCGGATAATCTGGAGTATCGTGGTACTTGAAGTTAGGCGCAGGTGGCTTAAAAAGGAGAAATTAAGCGCTGAAGTCTCAGATCCGAAAATAGAGCTGGTCTTTTCTGTGGCGAACTCTTTAAGCAACTGGGATCCTATCAGGGGATTGTACTTTTCATTACTGAGCTTGCGTTTGGCCATTAATAAAAAGGATTTGAAACGGACGGTTCAAGGGTTAAATATCTACGCATTTGCCCTGTCTTATGGCGGTACGGCAAGACATAAGAAGATTAGTTCGCGGATCTTCGAGCAGGCCAGTCAGTTGGGAGAGAGCCTCACAGAACCCGAGTATAAAATGCACCGAACTCTCCTAGAGGGAGTGTCTCTTTCAATCCAGAGTGAATACCAGGCAAGTATCGAAATGATAATGCATGCCGAGGAGCAGTTTTCTACCAAAATTTTCGATGCGCAGAACAACGCTGTGATAGCGCGAACAACGGCGACACATATTTTTTGGTTAATGGGTCGTGTACACAAGATCGGTGAGTTGGTGCCACAATGGATCCTGGATGCAAAATCTCGGGGAGACCATTTCTCTTTGGTTGAGCTGAATATGTTTATGGGTGTTTATCATGCCGCTAATGGTGAGATGGAGCAAGGCAGGGGTATTATCAATGACGCGATAGCGTCATGGCCGCTTGCCGAGTTTACCTATCAGCATTGGGTTGCATCGAAAGCCTTAATTCAAATTGGTCTGATGACGGGGAACATCGAGGATACATGGGTGAAATTGCGTGAAGATCTTCGTCAGGCAAAGCGTGCCGGCTTATTTGGCTCGATTTCTGTCAGGACGGACTACTTGTTCTTGCATGGCAGAGTGGCACTTGCTCGCGCACAACACGACCCGTCGATGGCATCCAAAATGCTTAAAGTTGCGGAACAGGATGCAAAGGGCCTGCTGAAAGAGATAGCACATTCAGCAAGAGGATATGGATACTGTTTACGTGCCGGGATTGCACGGATCAAAGGAGCGGAAAAAGCGTCTCTTGATGCGCTGGCCAGTGCAGAAAACCATTTTGCGAAAGCGCAAATGGAGCTACATCAGTTAATGATGAAGCGCTGTGCGGTACAGAAACTGAGTAATAAGCGGACTATTGAGATAAATGAATATATTTCTGGTTTGGGTATAAAAGATCCCGCGCTATATCAGCGGATATTTTATCCAGAGTAGACGTTTGAATTTTTCAACAGTTTGGTTTTTTCTTTGCGAAGCGGCTCACATAGATGGGCCGCTTTTTATTGGGGATTGCATACCGGTGTTACCGAACAAACGCTGATAACAGCGTCTTGCATACTCATCTGTCATGCCGGAAAGATAGTCAGCCAGTACACGCATTTGCGCTCTTTCATCGGAGGCTTGAGTGAAATGCGCCTGGGTTGTATAGGGCAGTAATCGCAACGGATCGCTCTGGAATGCACCAAATAAATCAATCAACATGTTTTGGCCGCTGAATTCAATTTGTTGCATTTTGGGGTCGCGTATAAGGCGAGAAAACACAAAGTGTTTGAGTACTCCCAGAATAGCTTCAAATTCGTCTGAGAGCTTCACTGTATGACGCAGCAGCGGATCGCTGAATTCAGTATCCTGAATAGTCAGTTCGCAGTTGACGATAAACAAATTCACCAGCTCGCCAATCACATCTTTGCGTAGCGATTCATCGTGCGAGAACAGTCGTTCACTGATGCTGTCGAGATGCTCATCCAGCCATGGGGAATTGATTTTTTGCAACTCAGGCAGGGCGTATCGTTGCCACTCTCGCTCGCTCAGGGTCTCGGTGGCAATTGCATCTTCCAGATCATGCACCGCATAGGCGAAATCATCGGCGTATTCCATGATGGCGCTATCGAGCGATTTGAAGCGAGTCTTGGCTTTAAATTCATTGACTGGTACATGGCTTTGCAGCAAAGTTCGATCGTCTTCATTGAAGGGTAAGAGGATCCAATCCAGTACGTCTTTGTCACACTGATAAATGCCTTTGGCTGGTAGCCATTGTTGGGCATAGATAAAGCGTTGACTGGGATCGGGCTGTGGCATGCTAAGACATAGCTCATCGATCACTGCCGGATATTTTATAAACCCGAGTAAAGTTCGGCGGGTCAGATTCATACCATACCCTTTGGAGTAGGGCTCTAATTTAGTCACAATCCGTAGAGTTTGTGCATTGCCTTCAAAGCCGCCATGATCGCGCAATAGATAATTCAGCGCGATTTCTCCGCCGTGACCAAAAGGTGGGTGGCCAATATCATGTGCAAGGCAGATGGTTTCCATCAGGCTGGAGGAGGGAAGCCAGGCAAACTCGGGGTGCTGATTTCTGAGATGGCGAAGCAATCCTGTACCTATCTGAGAAACTTCGAGTGAGTGAGTCAGGCGGGTGCGGTAAAAGTCATTGACGCCGATACTCATAATCTGTGTTTTTGACTGCAGGCGCCTGAATGCCGCGGCATGAATGATCCGGGAGCGATCTGTCTGCCAGGCTGAGCGGTTGTCATTAGGGCGGTATTTTTTCTGATCCAGCTGTCTTTGTTGCCAGGGTGACTGACTCATAGGTGTCCTTTATTCAATGCGCTACTGTGCTCAGTATATCCACTGAACATGTCGGGATAAAAGAAAAAGTAATCAAAGCACTAGGTGAGTTTGTGTCCACCAGGTAGTGGTGGCCACGATAAAATGCAGAAATTCGCGTTTAGTGGTAAATTTTGGTATCATTGTTCGCTAATTTGAAAATGAAAGAGCAAAGTACAGCAGGGATATTCTGTTAGGGATTTTCAGAAAACCTGCGTAGTCATGCCTATATCATAGTGTTTTTTCGACACTTTGAGTTGGTAGTTGGTACTAGTGTGAGGAGAATCATGCGTTTACTAGTGAAGTTTATTATTGCCGCGATTTCAATATTCGCGATTTTGTATCCATTTATTGTCAAACCCCCAGCCCCCCCACAGCCTGAGCCCGAGCCGGAAGTCGTTGTGACTGAGCCGCAGGTTAAGGAAGTGGAACAGCCATTACATTCGGTGAAGCTACCAGAGTTTGGGAAAATCCGTGATATTGCCACCAAGAAGAAACAGTTCTTCGATTTTATTAAGCCTCATGTTGAAGCGGAGAATGAGCTGATCTTGCAACAACGTGCAAGCATAGAAATTGCGTTGATGATGCTGCAGTTTGAAGAGCCGCTCAGTGACATTCAGCAGCAAAGGATTGATCAGGTGTTTGAACTCTACAGAATAGAAGATGACACCATTTCCATAGAGAACCTTAAACGGGCGTTAACGCGGGTGGATATTATCCCTAAAGAGCTGGCGCTAATGCAGGCGGCTAATGAGTCTGCCTGGGGCACGTCACGATTTGCACGTATTGGGCTAAACTTTTTTGGTCAGTGGTGTTATCGAAAAGGGTGCGGCATGATCCCAAAACGCCGTAGTGACGAAGCCGTACACGAAGTGGCTGCGTTCCAGTCGGTTCGGGCATCGGTCAAATCTTATTTCAGAAATATCAATACGCACGATGCGTATAAGGAACTGAGGGCCACTCGTGCTCAGCTACGCGAGCAAAAAAAGCCGATAGAAGCAACGGCATTGACCGCAGGACTCTTGTCATATTCAGAGCGGGGCGTGCATTATATTGAAGAACTTAACGATATGATAAGACACAACAAGGCTTATTTTGATGAAGAGTAATTTACTGGCACTGCTGCTGGGACTGGCAAGTGTTGCCACTGACGTACAGGCACAAGAAGAGTTTGTGGTTTCGTATGATGGGTTTTATGACCGCCTCAAGGTGATTGAAAAGGGTGAGTTTGAATTTGCCCGGGTAAATTTTTATCTGGTAGACATTGCGACTTTGGCCCCGTGCGGGATCAAGGCAGGAAAAATTGTCACTGAAACCAGTGAACAGCCGCTCAACTATACGCAAGAAGCACAATTGTTGCTGCCCTTTAGTGAAAAACTCGATAAAGATAAAGCGGTTATTGTTGTTGAACCATTGGATCCACAACATGACTGTCAGATTAAATTTCAGATTGAGTCCGCGTACTTCACGAATACGCATCTGACCAAGCAGCGCTTATATCAGTTGCATCATGAGTTTGACGAGCTACTGTCTGACTTGTCAGGCTTTTTTGTCAGCAAGCTAATGGGCTTTTTGTTACCTGAGCAACAGGGCGTGAAGGTAACATTTGCCAGTGAGCCAAACTTGTCGGCACCCGGCGTGACCTGTGAAAAGCAGGTTTGTCAGTTCAAGGTAACCGATGACTGGGAAAATGATACTGCGCGCTTTAACACGCTAAGTGAAGTCGTGACGGTGACTCCCTGGATTGAAAAGTAGCTTGTAGGTTATCTGAATCGTTAGTCGAAATGGCACTTATACAAAAAAGGCTTCGCACTGCGAAGCCTTTTTCTTTCTCAGCCTGCTGTTTAGCGCAGCGCCTGAATACGTTGCTCCAGTGGTGGGTGAGAAGCAAACATCTCCGACAAACTCTTACCTGAGGCGATACCAAAGGCCATCATAGAACCTTCAAGTTGTGACTCATGGTTGTTGCGCAAACGTTCCAGTGCCGCACGCATTTTGTGTGCGCCGACCAGTTCTGCCGCGCCTTTGTCAGCAGCAAACTCTCGCTGACGGCTGAAGTAGGCAACGATCACTGATGCCAAAATACCGAACAGGATCTGGAAAATCATATCAAAAATGATGTAAGTCCAGCTTACGCCATTGTTTTCCTCGTCGCCATTGAGAAAGCCATCCACTAAGTTCGCCAGCACTTTGGCGATGAAAATCACAAAGGTATTCACGACACCCTGGATTAGGGTCAGCGTGACCATATCACCGTTAGCAACGTGGCATACTTCATGAGCCAGCACTGCTTCAGCTTCATCCTGAGTCATGTTGTGAAGTAGTCCAGTACTAACCGCTACCAGACTGTTGTTTTTACTAGGACCTGTTGCGAACGCATTGATTTCAGGGCTGTCGTAAATGGCAACTTCAGGCATTGCAATACCTGCTTGCTTTGCCTGATTGGCAACGGTTTGCACCAGCCAGTGCTCACTTTCATTGCGCGGTTGCTCAATGACGTAGGCACCCGTTGATTTTTTGGCAATCCATTTCGACATAAACAGCGAAATGAAGGCGCCACCAAAACCGAATACACCGGCAATAAGTAACATACCGCCGTAACTGCGGTTAGACAGACCTAACGCAGACATGACGATAGACAGGACAATCCCCAGCACTAGCATGACTGCCAGGTTGGTGATCAAAAATAGCACGATTCGTTTCATCTTAACCTCAAGCTTATACTCAACTCATTGTGTGCAGCCCACTTAAACCGGGATTAGTTTTGACAGGTGGACTGTTTATACTTGCTTACTTTTACCTACAGCGCCCTGTGGGATCCATTTCCTTCAACAAGACGGTTTATCATAGATTTAGTTGCAGTATGGTCAGCTTCCAAAGCACCTTGTGTATATGATGGCATACCCCCAGTATTACAAGTCACACTTTAAAAAATTCGTGTGACAGAATTTACGTGATGCGCAATGAACTGCCTTGCGTTCAATCAGGCAATTACCCACAATAATGATTATTAGCGTCACAAAAAAGTCATTATGCAAATCGAGCACTTTGAGATCATGCAGTTTTTGTCTGCACATCCGCCATTTAATGCGCTCACCAAGCGCGCATTGCAACAGCTTGCCAGCGAGGTCGAGGTAGGGTACTACCGTGCAGGCAGCGAAATTCTGCATTACGGGGAATCCATCTCCAACCTGTATGTGGTGCGGGCTGGGTCAGTTGAGGTATACCGCCGCAATGGCGAGTTATATAACCGAATTTCTGAAGGCGGTTTGTTTGGTCAGCGAGGCTTGTTAACAAACCGCAAAGTCCGTTTTCCGGTAATGGCGTTAGAAGATACCCTGGTTTATTGCATCCCTGTGGGGTTATTTGAAGCATTTTGTGATGAGCATGAGGCCTTTGCCGACTTTTTTGAAGCGGACGATAGCGGTGGATTGATCCAGGCTGTCTCCGAGCAGGCCGACAATAATGATCTGACTACCGCCAAAGTAAAAACATTATTACTCAGAGAGTTAGTGTCGGTTGAGTTATCACGCTCAATTCGTGATGCGGCGAGGCTGATGACTGAGGAGCAAGTATCAGCACTGCTGATCTTCGACCCCAGTAAGCCTGTTAGTGACGATCCGGAAGATGATGACGGACAAATTGTGGGGATCCTGAGTGACAAAGACTTACGCATTAAAGTGGTGGCTGAGGGCTTAGATACCAACCAGCCTGTTGCCGCTATTATGACCCGTGAGCTCACAATAGTAGATTCCAATGCCTATGTGTTTGAGGCCATGATGATGATGCTCAGAGATAATCTGCATCATTTACCTGTGGTCCATAAACGCCGTCCCATTGGCGTCATAGCACTATCGGATATATTGCGTTATGAATCACAAAGTAGCTTACTGTTTGTCAAAGGAATTATGGAACAGCAAAGTGTTGAGGATCTGGCACATTATGCACAGTCGCTGGCCAGTGTCTTTGTGCGCCTGGTAAATGAAGACGCCAATTCACACATGGTTGGAACGGCAATGTCCGTGATTGGCCGCACTATAAAGCAACGGTTACTGGAACTGGCAGAGGACGAGCTGGGCACACCGCCTGTACCTTATTGTTTTATCGCGCTCGGATCGATGGCGCGTGATGAGCAGTTGATTGTCACGGATCAGGACAATGCCCTGATCCTCGATGATACTTTTGAGCCGGATAAGCATGATGGTTATTTTGCCGCGCTCGCTAAGTTTGTTTGTGATGGCCTTGCGCAATGTGGCTATAAGCTTTGCGATGGGGGCATTATGGCCACCAACCCGCAGTGGCGGTTACGGGCTAGTGAATGGCAAGCACAGTTTGAAGACTGGGTGGATAACCCGAAGCCTGAGGCGTTATTACACAGCTCGATATTTTTTGATCTCGATGGGGTCTATGGATGTACTCAATTAGCCAGCCGACTCAGTGAGCTGGTGGCTAAAAAAGCGAAAATCGCCCCTCGCTTTCTTGCCGCGATGGCAAACAATGCGCTGCGCAGAACGCCACCGCTTGGTTTTTTTAAAGACTTTGTGCTGGAACAAGATGGTGAACATAAGCACTCGCTGAACATCAAGCGACGTGGTACCGCACCTCTATCTGATCTGGTACGTGTACATGCTCTGGCTATCGGTTCGCGCAAACAGAACTCGTTTGAACGACTGGAAGACATTAAAGAAGCTCAGCTATTACCACCTGGTAAGGTGGAAGATTTAGAGGCGGCGCTGGAGTATATCGCCACGATCCGCATTCGTCACCAGGCGAGAAAAATAGAACAGGGAAAACAACCAGACAATAACATTTTGCCTAAACGACTATCTGAGTTTGAACAGCGCAATCTCAAAGAAGCCTTTGCTGTACTGGATAAAGCCCAAAGCTATCTTAAAATACGTTATCAGAACAAGGCGATACTCAAGTAATGGCGATACAAGGCGATATTTTATCCTGGCCAAACCGTTTTGCGCATTTGGCTCGGCAAAGTAATGATGAAAGGTTGCGTGCGTTTTATAACGCAGGTGTTCAGTTGCCCGACACACCAGTGTCTGAAGCGCGTTTTGTCGCGCTCGACTTCGAGACGACCGGGTTAAACCATGAAACTGATGACATAGTCAGCGTCGGCTTGGTGCCTTTTGATGCTCGCAGGGCCTATTGTCGTGACGCTAAACATTGGATCTTAAAGCCTGCAACGCCGCTGCATGAAGAGTCTGTAGTGGTGCATCAAATTACCCATTCTCAGGTTCGCGAAGCGCCGGATCTGGATACTATTCTTGAAGAATTACTGGCGAGCCTGGCAGGCAGAGTGATTGTGGTTCATTATCGACACATTGAACGTCCGTTCTTTAATCAGGCATTAATGCAGCGCCTGGGTGAAGGTATCGAATTTCCCTTGATTGATACTATGGCACTGGAGCATCGTATTGAAACCAACCGGTTAACCTGGTGGCAGCAAATTAAGCGCCAGTCTATCCCCTCAATCCGCCTCGCTGATAGCCGTAAACGTTATGGGTTACCTTACTATATTGCGCATCATGCGCTCAGCGATGCACTGGCAACCGCTGAGCTATTGCAGGCGCAATTGCAGCATCACTATACATTACAGACAGAGATCAAAACGCTATGGATGTAGTGGCTCAGTTTAGTGCTGCTGGTACTTCGTCAGCATACCTTATACCAATTTCACTTAATACCTGGTCTATTTGAAGGAGCAAATAGGACGCTAACAGCGTTAAAAATTTCTCATTTAGAACAACTAAATAGCAAAATTTGTAACTGAACATGCCATTTTGAAGTGTTGCGCTGGTGTCATATAGGATCAGGACTGAGTTTGCTCCGTGCGAAGGCCCAGGATCAGGCTCAGGCACATCAACAATAACACCAGAGTGAAAGGTAAGCCGGTCGAGATTGCACCAGCCTGCAGGGCTTCTATAGCCTCTGTACCGCCGATCCACAATAGCGCAGCAGCAATGGCACCTTCAACTGTTGCCCAGAACACGCGTTGCGGAATTGGGGCGTCAATCTTACCGCCAGCCGTAATACTGTCTATCACCAGAGAGCCCGAATCTGAAGAGGTGATAAAGAACACCAGTACCAGTACGATGGCGACAAACGACAAGACATCACCCAGTGGCAGTTGTTCAAACATTTCAAACATTGCCAGTGGTACCTGGGTCAGGCCATTTTCACCCAGTGAGCCAACGCCAGACATCACTTGGTCAATAGCGATACCACCGTATACCGACATCCATAATGTCGTCACCAGTGTTGGGATTAGCAATACGGCGATGATAAATTCACGAATAGTCCGGCCTTCAGAAACGCGGGCAATAAACATACCTACAAACGGAGACCAGGAGATCCACCAGGCCCAGTAAAATACCGTCCAGCCTTGATACCAGGCTTCATCTTCACGTCCGTGCGGATTACTCAGCGGAATGATATTCTCTGCATAAGCCATTATAGTGGTCGGGATGTTACCCAGTGCAACAGCAAACCCAGCGAGCATAACAAACAGCAATAAGGCAAAGGCAAGCAGCATATTGGTATTACTGAGTACTTTGACACCTCCTTCAATGCCCCGCACGACCGAAATGATAGCCAGCAAAGTGACGCCGGCGATGACAGTGATTTGCAAGCCCAGGCCGGCCTCTATCCCGAATACGTGCTGGATCCCGGCGCTTGCCTGCTGCGCGCCCAAACCGAGCGATGTTGCCAGACCAAACAAAGTCGCCAGCACCGCCAGAATGTCTATCACATGACCCGGCCATCCCCAGGCTCTGTCGCCTAGCAGCGGATAGAATATAGAGCGAATAGACAGCGGGAGACCCTTGTTATAGGCGAAGAAGGCTAACGAGAGTGCCACAACGGCATAGATAGCCCAGGGGTGTAAGCCCCAATGGTACATAGTCGCGCCCATGGCAAGCTCTGCCGCTTCGGGTGTGTTTGCGGCCACATTGAGTGGGGTTTTAAACCAGCCTGTGTAATAGGCCACCGGCTCGGCAACACCCCAGAACATTAGCCCTATCCCCATACCAGCAGCGAACAGCATAGCAAGCCAGGAAAGGGTGGTGTACTGCGGTTTGGCTGAGTCGCCACCAAGGCGGATTTTACCGTAGGGAGAGAGCACCAGCGCAAGACAAAACAGCACAAAAAAGTTGCCCGACCACATAAAAACGGCATCGAATGCGCCGATAATTTTCCACTTCAGGCCGTCTAATGTTGCCTTTGCTGACTCAGCATCGCTTACCAGGATTGCAATAAGGAATAATAAGATCAGGCCGGCACTGACGCCAAAAACCGGGTTATGAACATCAAATCCCCATTTTTGGACGTTGTCCTGGCCCACTGTGTAGTCAGTATTATCAATACTGTACTTGTCGTGATTGTCTGCCATTGTTACCTCATGGTTGAGAAGTGAAATGGCAAGGTAGTAACACCTGGCTTTGATGCGAACTGCATGCGATGGGCTTATGTTAGTTACAGCGGTAATGGATGCCTATCGCTTGCCACTACAATCGCCTTTTTAGTATCAAAAAAGCCGTTTCGATGTAATTAAGATAAACCAACCAAAACGAGGTCCTCTGGCCACCTTGCCAAGAAAGATCTTCGTCTATTAGTGTAAGCGCTAGAATATAAAAGTAAACGAATGCGCGCTTAACTGAATAAAATCACACCAATGTGAGTGAAAAAGATAAAAAAAATCCCTCTTGCGAGGGATTTTGGGTAACTCAGCGCCTTTGGCACTGGGAATGAGGTCGGTACATGTTTGGTGTTTGCGTGTCAGACTGTGTTTGTTTAGCTGGCAAACTGCATCTCAGGAATGTCGCCATTCACAATAAGCTTACCGGCCGTTTTGCTGATAATTTCGTCTACACTAACACCCGGTGCGCGCTCTAGCAAATGAAACGCACCGTCTTTCACTTCAAGCACCGCTAAGTCTGTGACGATTTTCTTCACACAGTTAACGCCCGTAAGCGGCAGAGTACAAGACTCCAGTAACTTTGAATCGCCGTGCTTGCTGGCATGAGTCATGGTGACAACAATATTCTGTGCACCTGCAACTAAGTCCATTGCGCCACCCATGCCTTTGATTAATTTCTTCGGGATCATCCACGAGGCAATATTGCCGTTCTGATCCACTTCAAATGCACCCAGTACCGTCAAGTCTACATGACCACCGCGGATCATGGCAAAGCTTTCGGCGCTATTAAAAATAGCCGCACCTGTGGCTGCTGTCACGGTTTCTTTACCCGCATTGATCATATCTGCGTCAACCTGGTCCTCTGTTGGGTAAGGACCCATACCCAAAAGACCGTTTTCTGATTGCAGCATCACTTCGATACCCTGAGGTACGTAGTTAGCAACCAGGGTAGGGATGCCAATGCCCAGATTCACGTAGTATCCGTCCTGAAGCTCCTGCGCCACGCGCATTGCAATTTGTTCACGAGTTAAAGCCATGGTGATCTCCTTACTTACGGGTTGTGACACGTTCGATGCGTTTTTCAAAGCTACCCTGAATCACGCGATTAACATAGATCCCCGGTGTGTGGATCTCACTCGGCGCCAGCTCGCCCGGCTCTACGATTTCTTCCACCTCGGCAACGGTAATTTTACCTGCTGTTGCGGCCATAGGGTTAAAGTTCATCGCGGTGTGGCGGAATACCAGATTACCGTAGCGATCTGCTTTCCACGCTTTCACGATAGCAAATTCACCGGTAATGGACTCTTCCAGGATGTAAGGGCGGCCATCAAACTCTTTAACTTCTTTACCCTCGGCAATCGGTGTACCGTAACCCGTTGCGGTGTAAAAACCTGGGATACCTGCACCACCGGCACGCATCTTCTCTGCTAGCGTGCCCTGAGGCGTCAATTCAACGTCGATAATACCGTCTAATAGCTGTTGCTCAAACAGGGCATTTTCGCCCACATAAGAGGCGATGATTTTTTTGATCTGACGGTCGTGTAGCAAAATGCCCAGACCAAAGTCGTCTACGCCGCAGTTATTAGATACGACAGTCAGTTCTTTAGTTTGTTTGCGTTTAATTTCAGCAATCAAGCCCTCAGGAATACCACATAATCCAAAGCCACCGGCAATAATGGTATCGCCGTCTTTGAGGCCCTCCATTGCTGCTTCATAGCTTGAAACTACTTTATCGAAACCGGCCATTAGCCCACTCCTAGTTGTTCGTTGTTCTCGGTTGTTATGACTGACAGCTGTTTTTCAACGCCAGTGACACCTTGCTTACTGGTGCTTTATCAAGCGCCTCACAAATCTGCCAGCCTGCTTTTGCCAGTCTTTCTAAATCAATTCCACTATCAATGCCAAGTCCTTGCAGCAAGTAAACAACATCCTCAGTGGCAACATTTCCTGACGCGCCCTTAGCATAGGGACAACCACCCAAGCCGGCGACGGCCGAATCTATGGTGGCAATGCCCATTTCTAGTGCCGTATGGATGTTGGCTAATGCCTGGCCATAGGTATCATGAAAGTGCACGGCAAGACGCTCAGCCGGGATGTGTGACAGCAACAGAGTGAGCAGTTGCCTGACCTGATTGGCAGTTCCCACGCCAATGGTGTCGCCCAGGCTAATCTCATAGCAGCCCAATGCCAATAATTGTTTACACACCTCGAGCACCTGTTCTGGTTCGACCTCTCCCTGATACGGGCAGCCAACCACACAGCTTACATAGCCTCTGACTTTGATGTTGTTTTTTTGCGCAAGTTCAACGACCGGGCGGAAGCGCTCGATACTTTCTTCAATCGAACAGTTGATGTTTTTTTGTGTAAAGGCCTCACTGGCCGCAGTGAAAATCGCGAATTCGTCGACCTGATTGGTAAGTGCCAGTTCCGCTCCTTTCAGGTTGGGTGTGAGAGCGCTGATCTCCACCCCTTCACGGCGCACAAACCCCTGGATCACGTCACTGGAATCTGCCATTTGTGGCACCCATTTGGGTGACACAAATGCACCAGTCTCGATGTGTTTCAAACCGGCCTCTGCTAATGCATTGACCAGCGTGATTTTGGCTTCGGTCGATACACTGGACTCATTTTGCAGACCATCACGTGCACCGACCTCGACAATTTTAACCTGAGCAGGGTAATTCGCCATTTCAGGCCTCCTCAACAATGGCGAGCATTGCGCCGTGGCTGACCAGCTCACCCTCGTCAAAGCAGTAGCTTGTCAGTGTGCCATCAAATGGCGCATTCAGGGTGTATTCCATTTTCATCGCCTCGATAACGACAACTGGATCGCCCTTGTTCACATGAGCACCAACGCTTTGCAGGTGCTTCACAACTGTACCATTGAGTGGTGCAGCCAGAGGCGCTTCCTGGTGTTCATGCTCACTGACGTAGTGCTTAGATTTAAGTGCTACATCAAACTGATAAGGACCAAACATGACAGTGATGAGATCTTCGGTGATCACCACATCAGCAAGCAGACGCTTACCATCTAGGTTGGCAACCAGGCTGTGGCCATCAAGGCGCACATCCATGGTGTGATCCAGGTCCTGATAAAAGACCTGCCACTGCTCGCCCTTGGCTTCAGCGATGACCAGGTGGTCAGTAAATGGCAAGACCTGACGGCGCGGCTGATTGAGCTTAAAGCCTGACAGTTGCCACGGTGAGGTCACTTTTTCCGCTTGTTGATGTGCCAAGTAGGCTGCACTGGCCAGGCAAACCAACAGACCATTAGGCGCCTGAGATGCCGTTAGCGTATCGGTTTGAGTATCAATAAAGTGGGTATCTGGTGCGGTAGTGCTGAATGCTGGATGACCTGCGAGGTGGTGTAGGAAGGCAATATTGCTCTTCAGACCAGCCAGATGCACTTCAGCCAGTGCGCTGCGCAATTTTAACAACGCAGTGCGACGGTCCCGGCCGTGGACAATCAGTTTTGCGATCATTGGGTCATAAAACGGGCTGATCTCGTCACCTTGCTGTACGCCGGTGTCAATACGCACGCCATCTTTCGCTACGGGGAAACCCAGGTGTGACAATACGCCTGAGCAAGGCATAAAGTTCTCCTGCGGGTCTTCGGCATAAATACGCGCTTCGAAGCTGTGCCCACTGAGGCGAATTTCATCCTGAGTCAGTGGCAGTACTTCATTGTTGGCGACACGAATTTGCCATTCAACCAAATCCTGACCAGTCACCATTTCGGTCACCGGGTGTTCCACTTGAAGTCGTGTGTTCATCTCCATAAAGAAGAACTCATCACCACATAACAAAAATTCGACAGTTCCGGCACCTCGGTAGTTAATTGCCTGAGCACAGCGAACTGCGGCTTCACCCATTTCGCGACGCAGCTCTGCGCTGAGATCCGGCGCTGGGGCTTCTTCGATAACTTTCTGATGGCGACGCTGCAATGAACAGTCGCGATCACCCAGATACACGCAGTTACCGTGGCTGTCTGCGAAAACTTGGACTTCAACATGACGCGGTTTATCAACAAATCGCTCTAACAGCACCAGATCGTTACCAAAGCTGGCTGCGGCTTCACGTTTTGCGCCTTCAAGAGAGCTAATAAACTCGCCTGTCTCACGCACCACGCGCATACCTTTACCGCCTCCACCGTAAGCGGCTTTAATCAGCACTGGGTAGCCGACTTTCTCGGCTTCCTGAGCGAGAAAATCAGTATCTTGCTGCTTGCCATAATAGCCTGGCACCAGCGGCACATTGGCCTCGGCCATAATCTCTTTGGCGCGGGTTTTTGATCCCATGGCTTCTATTGAAGAGGCCAGAGGGCCAACAAAGGCAATATTGGCCTGTTCACAGGCGTTGGCAAAGGCTTCGTTTTCAGATAAGAATCCGTAACCCGGATGAATACAGTCCGCGCCGGCGCGCTTGGCAACGTCCAGAATGCGTTCGGCCACCAGGTAAGAGTCTTTACTTGGCGCCGGACCGATGTGATAGGCCTCGTCAGCCTGTTGGACGTGCATCGCATTGGCATCGGCATCGGAGTATACGGCAACGGTGCTCAGACCCAGGCGTTTGGCGCTGCGCATGACGCGGCAGGCGATTTCGCCTCGGTTGGCTATCAGAATTTTCTTTAACATAGTGTACTCCTTACTTGCTGGCCGCGTTTTGCCAGCCGGGGGCACGTTTTTCAAAAAAGGCACTCAGACCTTCCTGTCCTTCTTCGCTTACCCGGATTTCTGCGATCCGCTTTGCGGTGTGGGCTATCAGCGTGTCATCGATGGTGTGGCCTGCGACTTCATCGATCAATGCCTTAGCGCTTTTCACCGCCACAGGACCATTGTTCAACAGGGTTTCAATGAAGTGAGATTCAGCACCGGCTAAATCTTCGGCAACTTCATGGATGAGGCCCATGCTCAGCGCTTTGTCTGCAGTAAAGATTTCTGCACTGAGGAAATAACGGCGCGCCTGACGCTCACCAATGGCTCGGATCACATAAGGGCTAATAACAGCCGGGATAAGGCCAAGTTTCACTTCGCTCAGGCAGAATTTAGCATCTGGCGTCGCAACGGCGATGTCACAGCATGCGATTAAACCCAGCGCACCACCGAATGCGGCGCCCTGAACAAGGCAAACTGTGGGGTGTGGACTGTTTGCCAGCACCTTCATCAGTTTGGCCAGCTCCATGGAGTCTGCAACATTCTCGTCGTAGTTATTGCCAGCCATAGACTTCATCCAGGCCAGATCGGCACCAGCAGAGAAGTGTTTTCCGTTGGTTTTAAGTATAAGTGCACGAATATCCAATTCGTTGGCATACTCAATGCTTTTGATTAATTCAGCAATGACTTCGGCATTGAAGGCATTGTGTTTTTCCGGGCGGCTGAGTTCCAGCACGGCCACCTTACTTTTAGTGATATTTAAGGTTACTGTCATAGGGCCTCCTTACATCCGGAAAATGCCGAATTTTGAATCCTGCTCAGGTGCGTTGGCGGCCGCTTCAAGTGCCAGACCAAGTACAGTGCGTGTATCAGCAGGATCTATGATGCCATCATCCCACAAGCGCGCGCTGGCGTAGTAGGGGTGACCTTGTTTTTCATATTGCTCAACAATGGGTTTTTTGAACTCGGCGACTTCTTCGTCGCTCATTGACTGGCCTTTACGTGCCAGACCATCCTGACGAACCTGAGTCAGTACGCCCGCAGCCTGCTCACCACCCATGACTGAGATACGGGCGTTTGGCCACATCCACATCATAGTGGGTTCATAAGCGCGGCCGCACATGCCGTAGTTACCCGCGCCATAAGAGCCGCCGATCAGAACAGTAAATTTCGGTACGTCAGCACAAGACACGGCCGTAACCATCTTGGCACCGTGTTTGGCGATGCCTTCAGCTTCATACTTCTGACCGACCATAAAGCCGGTGATGTTTTGCAAGAATAGCAGCGGGATATTGCGCTGAGCACAAAGCTGTATAAAATGTGCGCCTTTTTGTGCAGACTCAGAGAATAAAATGCCGTTGTTGGCGACGATACCAACCGGGTGACCATAAATCTCTGCAAAGCCGGTCACCAGGGTTTCACCAAAGTAACGTTTGAATTCATCAAATTGTGAGTCGTCAACAATACGGGCAATGACTTCTCGTACGTCAAACGGTTTCTTTAAGTCAGTGCCCACGATGCCGTAGATTTCACCAATATCGTATCTTGGTGCTTTAAAATCTTTTAACACGGGGCGGACAGGACGTTGGTGGTTGAGGCGAGAAACACACTGGCGAGCGATAGACAGCGCGTGTTCGTCGTTTTCTGCGTAATGGTCAGCAACACCAGACACTTTACAGTGTACATCGGCACCACCCAGGTCCTCAGCACTCACTTCTTCACCGGTTGCCGCTTTTACGAGCGGGGGACCTGCGAGGAAAATCGTCCCTTGTTCCTTGACTATGATACTTTCATCGGCCATGGCGGGCACATAGGCACCACCGGCGGTACACAAGCCCATAACGACGGCAATTTGTGGGATGCCCTTAGCAGACATACGTGCCTGGTTATAGAAAATACGGCCAAAATGCAGCTTGTCCGGGAACACTTCATCCTGCTCTGGCAGGTTCGCACCGCCTGAGTCTACTAAATAGATGCAGGGTAGGTGACAACGTTCCGCGATTTCTTGTGCGCGAAGGTGCTTTTTCACTGTGAGTGGGAAATAGGTGCCGCCTTTGACTGTCGCATCGTTTGCGACAATCATGCACTCAATGCCTTTCACCCGGCCAATGCCAGCAACCACGCCAGCACAAGGGATGTCTTGTTCATATACGCCGTAGGCTGCGAATTGAGAAATTTCTAAAAAGGGAGAGCCTTCATCGAGCAAATGCTCGATTCTGTCGCGAACAAAGAGTTTGCCGCGACTCTGATGACGGGCGATCAGGGCTTCGCCGCCGCCCATTGATAATGTTGCGACCTTATCATTAAGATCGGCAACCAGAGACGCCATGGCGTCCTGGTTTGCCTTAAACTGCGGGTCATGACTATTAACATTTGAGTTTAGTACTGTCATGCTGCCTCCTTAGCGGCTCTCGGTGAACAGCTCGCGACCGATCAGCATACGGCGGATCTCAGAAGTACCGGCACCAATTTCATACAGTTTGGCATCACGCAATAAACGTCCGGTCGGATATTCGTTGATGTAGCCGTTGCCGCCAAGTAACTGGATTGCATCAAGTGCCATCTTGGTTGCCAGCTCTGCGGCATAAAGGATAACGCCAGCTGCATCTTTACGGGTTGTTTCGCCGCGGTCGCAGGCTTTGGCAACGGTATATACGTATGAGCGAGCCGCATTCATTTGTGTGTACATGTCAGCGATTTTGCCCTGTACAAGCTGGAACTCACCGATAGACTGATTGAACTGCTTCCGCTCGTGGATATAAGGCACAACTACATCCATACAGGCCTGCATTATTCCCAGTGGGCCACCGGCCAGTACAACGCGTTCATAATCCAGGCCGCTCATCAGGACCTTAACACCTTCATTATAGTTACCAAGAATGTTTTCTTCTGGCACTTCACAGTCTTCGAATACCAGTTCACAGGTGTTTGAACCACGCATGCCCAGTTTGTCGAGTTTCTGTGCGGTAGAGAACCCCGGGAAGTCACGCTCAACAATAAACGCCGTGATACCGCGTGGACCTGCGTCTAAGTCTGTTTTTGCATAGATGACGAATACATCGGCGTCGGGACCATTGGTGATCCACATCTTATTACCGTTCAGGATGAACTTATCGCCTTTTTTCTCCGCTTTGAGTTTCATGGAAACCACATCTGAGCCTGAGTTGGGTTCACTCATCGCCAGTGCACCTATGTGTTCACCTGAGATGAGTTTAGGCAGATATTTTTCTTTTTGTGCCTGATTACCATTGCGATTGATTTGGTTTACGCACAAGTTTGAATGGGCGCCATAGCTTAATCCGATTGAGGCGCTGGCACGGCTGATCTCTTCCATCGCGATAACGTGTTCCAGATAGCCCATGTTTGCACCACCAAATTCTTCCGGTACTGTGATGCCCAACAGGCCCATGTCACCAAACTTTGGCCACATTTCATTGGGGAACGCATTTTCTTCGTCGGTTTTTTCTGCCAGTGGGGCAATTTCACTGCTGGCAAAGCTGTTCACGTGGTCACGGATCATGTCCGCCGTTTCGCCCAGGCCAAAGTTAAGTTCTTTATAAAGTGATACTGTGCTCATCTGTAGTTATCCTGTGTGAGAGTTATTCTTGATTAAGCACTCGCCGCGACTCGCATTAAGTGCTACATTGCTCAATCACTATTCGTCTAAATTCTTTAAAGTATCCAGGCAGCGGCGTTCTGCTGTCACCAGCTCCATCAGGACAACTTTAATGTCGTCCATTTGCTGACTCAGATCGGCCTTTTTTTCTTCGATCAGTTGCAGCATAGTATGAAGCTGTTTGGCGCTTGATTTGTCAGCGTCGTAGAGCTCAAACAAGCGACCGGTTTCTGCCAGAGTAAAGCCTAAACGCTTGCCGCGCAGGATCAGTTTGAGGCGGACTTTGTCACGCTTTGAATAGATGCGGGTCTGGCCGTGACGATCAGGTGAAAGTAATCCCTGATCTTCATAAAACCGAATACTTCGGGTGGTAATATCAAACTCCTTGGCGAGTTCGCTGATTGAATAAGTTGGTTCTTGGTTGTCTTGCATCGTTTACGCACTTACATCAAAACTGATTTATCCAATATAAGTGAAGTTTACGTAAAGGTAAAGTATGGTGTTTGTTTCATCCGATAGTCGCATATCGAAGCCGCTCATACTGGTCTACTTTAGGTATTCGTTTAGCTTGCAGAAGACCCGCTGAGGCACTCCAGATCGTACGTCACAATGCAGTATAGTCGCTTGTTCAGGACTGACTGGCGAGGAGGACGACACATCGATCCCACACCAGTGGCAACCTCGATGTGCAACTTAACTTTACACTTTCAGAGATCGCAATTTGCTTGATTTTAGATTTACGTTGGCGTAAACGTAAATATTAGGTATGCTCGACGTAAGAGATTACTAAAAGCAAGCAACTTGCTTGTAAACAGGAGTTTTTTTAATGAGTAACGAAGCTGTTGTCATTGTCGCCGCAAAACGTACCCCTATGGGTGGATTTATGGGCAGCCTTTCAGGTGCCAGCGCTACTGATTTAGGTGCAACCGCAATTAAAGCGGTTATGGCCGAGACTGGTTTGTCAGATGCCAGCATTGATGAAGTCATTATGGGCTGTGTATTGCCGGCTGGATTAGGCCAGGCACCCGCACGTCAGGCTATGTTGCATGCGGGATTAGCTCGCTCAACAGGCGCAACCACCATCAATAAAGTGTGTGGCTCAGGCCTTAAAGCTGCGATGTTCGCGCATGACTTAATTAAAGCTGGCAGCATCAATAATGCCATCGCAGGTGGTATGGAGAGCATGACTAATGCGCCTTACTTTATCCCTAAAGCGCGTGGTGGTATGCGTATGGGTCATGGTGAAATCAAAGATCACATGATGGCGGATGGCCTTGAAGACGCCTACGACAATAAAGCTATGGGTTGCTTCGCACAAGATACGGCTGATGAGTACGGCATTACGCGTGACAATATGGATGAGTTTGCGCTTAGCTCTTTGAGTAAAGCCAATGCAGCCATCGAAAATGGCAGTTTCGACAATGAAGTTGCAGCACATGTGATTTCGACTCGCAAAGGTGATGTTGAAGTGGCGATTGATGAGCAGCCAGGTAATGCGCGTCCGGACAAGATCCCGTCACTGCGCCCGGCGTTCAAAAAAGACGGCACTATTACCGCAGCAAACTCTTCTTCTATTTCAGACGGTGCGGCAGCACTCGTGCTGATGAGTGAATCAGAAGCAAAGCGTCACGGTTTAACACCGCTGTGTAAAATTGCGGGTCATACAACGCATTCTCAAGCACCTGCCGAGTTTACAGTCGCACCAGTAGGTGCAATGAATAAACTGCTTGAACAAACTGGCTGGTCTAAAGATGACGTGGATCTGTGGGAAATCAACGAAGCATTTGCCATGGTGACTATGCTGGCAATCAGCGAGTTAGGCCTTGATCAAAGTAAAGTAAACGTGAACGGTGGTGCCTGTGCATTGGGTCACCCAATCGGAGCCAGCGGCGCGCGTATTCTGGTAACGCTTATTCATGCACTACGCAATCGTGGTTTGTCAAAAGGCATTGCCTCACTGTGTATTGGTGGTGGCGAAGCGGTGGCATTAGCCGTCGAAGTTTAAGTTAAGTATAGCGCCGCAACGACAATAATTAAGCGGCGCTTTTTCGTTTTATTTGGGGAGGAGTGCACATGCACCAGGTACCATTATACATCAACGGTGAATTTACCCAGTCTCAGTCTGACAAGTGGTTAGATGTCGTCAATCCGGCGAATCAGGAAGTTTTGGCGCAGGTGCCGTGTGCGACGCACGATGAAGTACAGGCTGCTATCACGTCAGCGCAAGAGGCATTCAAGACTTGGCGTAATGTGCCAGTAACTGAGCGTGCGCGCATTATGATGCGTTATGCTGCATTGCTCAAAGAGCACCAGGAAGAAATTGCGACCATTATCTGTCATGAACTTGGTAAGACCTTTGAAGATGCCAAGGGCGATGTATGGCGTGGTATTGAAGTTGTGGAGCAGGCTGCAAATGCACCGGCGCTGATGATGGGCGAAACGGTTGAGAACGTTGCCCGTAACATCGACACATATTCTTATATTCAACCGCTGGGTGTGTGTGCGGGTATTACGCCGTTCAACTTCCCGGCGATGATCCCACTGTGGATGTTCCCAATGGCGATTGTGTGTGGTAACACATTCGTATTAAAGCCATCTGAGCAAGACCCTCTGACGCCAATGCGTCTGGTAGAGCTGTTCGAAGAAGCAGGCGCACCAAAAGGGGTTCTGCAAGTTGTACACGGTGCAAAAGAGCAGGTTGACCAAATCCTGACAGCGCCTGAAGTACGCGCAATTTCTTTTGTTGGCTCATGCGGTGTAGGGTCTTATATCTACAGTAAAGGCACTGAGAACCTGAAACGTGTTCAGGCCTGTGTAGGCGCGAAAAACCATATGGTGATCATGCCAGATGCCAGCCGCGAGCAAACCATTAACAACCTGGTGGGTGCATCTGTGGGGGCAGCGGGTCAGCGTTGCATGGGTATCTCCGTAGCGGTCTTCGTTGGTAAGTCCAAAGAGTGGATCGACGACTTAAAGGCCGGCCTTGAAAAAGTACGCCCGGGTGTGTGGAACGACCCAGAAGCGGCTTATGGCCCGCAAACCTCGGCTCAGGCCAAGGCACGTATTTTATCACTGATCGAAAGTGGTAAACAACAAGGTGCAACGTGTTTGCTAGATGGCTCAGACTTTACGGTTGAAGGCTATGAAAATGGCAACTGGGTTGGCCCAACGCTGTTCACTGATGTGACTCCAGAGATGGATATCTACAAGCAAGAGATTTTTGGCCCGGTACTAAACTGCGTCTGTGTTGATACGCTGGAAGAAGCCATTACGCTGGTTAATAACAGCCCATATGGTAACGGTACGTCCTTGTTCACTGCGAGTGGTGCTGCGGCACGTAAGTTCCAGCATGAAATCGAAGTCGGTCAGGTGGGGATCAATATTCCAATTCCTGTGCCATTGCCGTTCTTCTCATTCACCGGCTGGAAAAACTCTTTTTATGGTGATCAGCATACCTATGGTAAGCAAGGTGTGCGTTTCTACACCGAAACCAAGACCATCACATCGCGTTGGTTTGCTGATGAGGCCGTAACCGGCCCTAACATGAGCATTAACCTGCGATAACACCAATCAGTTACCCTTTCAGGCCCGGCTTTAGCCCGGGCCTTTCGTAGTAATACCTGAGACTCAGGTACATAAGAATAACGCCGGGCAGAATCGTCACTTCGCCCGACATGACAACAAGTGAGGTCTTTTATGGACTTTAATCTCAACGAAGATCAACAGGCATTCGCCGAAACCGCATATCAGTTTGCTATGAGTGAACTGGCACCCCATGCAGCTGAATGGGATCAGAAACACATTTTCCCTAAAGACGTTATCAAAAAAGCCGGTGAGCTGGGTTTTTGTGGCTTATACACACCGGAAGAAGCGGGTGGTCTGGGTCTGTCGCGTCTTGATTCAAGCATTATTTTTGAGCAATTGTCGATGGGCTGTACGGCAACCACGGCGATGCTGACTATACACAACATGGCGACCTGGATGATCGCCAGCTTCGCAACCGATGCGGTCAAAGAGCAATACATGGACCAGTTGGTGATGGGGGAGCTACTGGCTTCTTACTGCCTGACTGAACCTGGCTCGGGCTCTGATGCGGCGTCTTTGAAAACGAAAGCCGTGCTGGAAGGCGATGAGTATGTTCTGAATGGCTCGAAAATGTTTATCTCTGGTGCGGGTGAGACCGATGTGCTGGTTGTGATGGCCCGAACAGGTGAAGACGGTCCGAAAGGCATTTCGGCCTTTGTTGTTCCGGCAGATGCCGAGGGTGTCATCTATGGTAAAGCAGAAGAAAAAATGGGCTGGAACGCTCAGCCAACTCGTCTGGTTACATTTGAAGATGTACGCATTCCTGCAGCCAACCTGATGGGCAAAGAAGGCGAAGGGTTTAAGTTTGCCATGCAAGGCTTGGACGGTGGGCGTATCAACATTGCGACTTGTTCTATCGGCACTGCACAACAGGCGTTGAATACAGCCAAAGAATATATGCAGGAGCGTCAGCAATTTGGTAAGCCTCTGGCGGCTTTCCAGGCACTTCAATTTAAGATTGCCGACATGAACACAGAACTGGTTGCAGCGCGTCAGATGGTGCGCCTGGCAGCCTTTAAACTAGACAGCAACGACAGTGAAAAAACCACTTATTGTGCCATGGCAAAGCGCTTTGCCACCGATGTCGGTACTAAAGTTTGTGATGATGCATTACAAATTCATGGTGGTTATGGCTACATCAAAGAATACCCACTAGAGCGCCACCTGCGTGATGTACGCGTTCATCAAATCCTGGAAGGCACCAATGAGATCATGCGGGTGATCATTGCACGCCGAATTTTAGCCGAAGGCGCAGCAAGCGTATTGTAAAGGAGCATCATTATGTCAGCACAATTGAAACTCGAAAAACAAGGTCACATCGCGATAGTTACTATGTCGAACCCACCGGCTAACACCTGGACTCGCGACACTCTGGTAGGCCTCAAAGAGCTGGTGATCGAGCTTAATGCCGATAAAAATATTTATTCATTGGTGATCACCGGGGAAGGTGAAAAGTTCTTCTCAGCGGGCGCCGACCTGAATGTGTTTGCCGATGGCGACAAAGGCGTTGCGGCGGATATGTCTCGCGTATTTGGTGAAGCATTTGAAACGCTGAGTGATTTCCGCGGTGTGTCTATTGCGGCCATTAATGGCTTTGCGATGGGCGGTGGCCTGGAAGTCGCACTGGCCTGTGATATTCGTATTGCAGAAGCGCAGGCGCAAATGGCACTGCCAGAAGCTAAAGTGGGCTTACTGCCTTGTGCCGGTGGCACACAAAACCTATCCTGGCTGGTAGGTGAAGGCTGGGCTAAGCGCATGATTCTGTGTGGTGAACGCCTCAAAGCGGATAAAGCGCGGGAGATTGGACTGGTTGAAGAAGTGGTTGAGCAGGGCAAAGCGCTCGAAGCTGCGCTTGAGCTGGCCAAGAAAGTTGAAGACCAAAGCCCAGTGGCCGTTACCGCCTGTAAAGCTCTGATCCAAAAAGGTCGTACAGGCACCATCAACAGTGCTTTGCCGCTTGAGCGAGAACTGTTTGTGACTCTGTTCGACACACAAGATCAGAAAGAGGGCGTGAATGCCTTCCTGGAAAAACGTAAAGCAAACTGGGTGAATGGCTAATGGTTGAATTACAGTTACTGAACCAGGCAGATGCCCCTGTGGTATTTGAGTTGGCGCACTGTAATAACGGCATGAAGGTGGCAGTGGCCACCCTTAATGCGCCAAAAGCACTCAATGCACTTAACCTGGAAATGATCCGCCTGCTCGAACCACAGCTCAAAGTGTGGGCTGAAGACGAGCAGGTAGCTATGGTATTGCTCAAAGGCGCGGGAGAGAAAGCGTTCTGTGCCGGTGGTGATGTGGTTAGCCTCTACAATGCAATGGCAGCGGAAGATGGTAATAATCATCTGGAAGTCTTCTTTGCTGAGGAATATCGCCTTGATTATCACATCCATAATTATGATAAACCGATCTTGCTGTGGGGCAATGGCATTATCATGGGTGGTGGCCTGGGCTTGATGGCCGGAGCCAGTCATCGTGTGGTGACTGAATCATCACGTATCGCTATGCCGGAGATCACCATTGGTTTATATCCGGATGTGGGCGGCAGCTATTTCCTCAACAAAATGCCGGCCGGTGTGGGCTTATTCCTGGGCCTGACTGGCGCGTCTATCAATGCCACTGATGCCAAATTTGTTGGTCTGGCGGATCATTATATGGACGGTGAGCGGCTGGATATGCTGCTGCACAACCTCAGTGAAGTCAACTGGGGTAAGACCAACGTACTCAATCATGAGAAATTGACTCAGCTACTTATTTCCCTCGATGAAGCGTCGCACATTCCGCCGCGCAGCGAAATCAAGCCGCTGGCTGAGTCTTTTGCTAAATTGGCTGAGCTAGACACGCTGGATGCCCAGGTTGAGCACATTCTGGCCCTCGACAGCGCAGAGAATAAATGGCTGAGCAAAGCGCAAAAAGCGTTAAAACATGGTTCTCCGCTCAGTGCCGTGTTGATCCAGGCACAACTAAATCGTGCCGAAGGGTTGTCACTCAAAGATTGCTTTCAACGCGAGCTGGCAATGTCGGTGCGTTGTGGTGAAGTGGGCGAGTTCCGTGAAGGTGTGCGTGCGCTGTTGATTGACAAAGACGGACAACCTCAATGGCAGTTTAAGACCATTGCTGACGTAGACAGCAAAGTGATAGACAGCTTTTTTGCACCACGCTGGGAAGAGAGCACGCATCCCCTGGCTGATCTGTAAGGAATAAACATATGGCAAAGATTGGATTTATTGGTTTAGGAAATATGGGTGGCCCAATGGCTGCCAATTTGGTGAAAGCCGGGCACCAGGTCACTGTGTTTGATCTCAGTACTGAAGCAGTGGCACACCTTGTATCTTTGGGGGCTGTGGCGGCAGACAAAGTCTCTGATGTGTGCTCTGGTGCCGATTTTGTCGTGAGTATGCTACCTGCCAGCAAGCATGTGCGGATGATTTATACTGGCGAAGATGGCTTAATCAACTATCTTGAAAAGTCGACGTTGGTAATCGACTGCTCAACCATAGATGCAGAATCAGCGCAGTTTGTTGGTAGTGCCCTGACTGACGCTGGCATTGCATTTGTTGATGCACCTGTTTCAGGTGGTGTCGCAGGTGCTGCCGCGGGTACATTGACTTTTATCGTTGGCGGTAATGACGAAGACTTCAATAAAGCGCAAACCGTGCTTAACGACATGGGGAAGAATATTTTCCATGCCGGAGCTGTGGGGGCAGGCCAGGTCGCTAAGATCTGTAATAATATGCTGCTATCAATACTCATGGCAGGCACTAGTGAGGCACTGCAAATGGGCGTTGACCACGGCCTTGATCCAAAAGTATTGAGTGAGATTATGCTCAACAGCTCGGGTCGCAACTGGACACTGGAGTTATATAACCCATGTCCGGACGTATTAGAGAATGTGCCTTCGTCAAATGGGTATAAACCTGGATTTATGGTTGATTTGATGGCCAAAGATCTGGGACTGGCGATGCAGGCGGCACAGCAAACAAACTCGGCTACGCCGATGGGGGCACTGGCAAAAAATCTCTACAACCTGATGCAGAATCAGGGCAGTGGCAGTGAAGATTTTAGTGCTATTTTTAAACTCTATTCACAAAAGCAGTAACAGAAGCAGGGTTGAAATATCATGGATATAAAGAATAAAGCGGTGGTGATCACCGGTGGTGCGCAGGGCCTGGGCTTTGCGATGGCAACGGAACTGGCAAAAATGGGTGCCAAGCTGGCACTGATTGATATGCAGGAAGAACAGCTGCAAGAAGCAGCTACAGAGCTTAGAGCACTGGATGTTGAAGTAAAAACCTATGTGGCGAACGTAAGCCTGGAAAGTGACGTTGAGCAAGTGTTTAACGACATAGTCGCAGATCTCGGTAAGATCTCGGTGCTGGTTAACAACGCAGGCATTTTGCGTGATGGCCTGTTATTAAAAGCCAAAGACGGAGAAGTGACTGACAAGATGTCACTGCAACAGTTCCAGTCTGTATTAGATGTTAACTTAACCGGGGTATTCCTGTGTGGTCGTGAAGCGGCAACTAAGATGGTAGAAGGCCAGGAAGGCGGCGTTATCATTAATATGTCGAGTGTCGCACGGGCAGGTAACATGGGCCAGACCAACTACTCAGCCGCCAAAGCGGGTGTTGTTGCGATGACAACGTCCTGGGCTAAAGAACTTGGTCGCTATGGTATTCGTGTCGGTGCAATCGCACCTGGTGTGATCCGCACACAGATGACAGACGCAATGAAACCAGAAGCCAAAGAGCGACTGTTGAAGATGAAACCCGTTGGTCGTCTGGGTGAAGCGGGCGAGATAGCCCACACAGCGAAATACATCATTGAGAATGACTTTTTCACTGGTCGTGTAGTAGAAATTGACGGCGGGATCAGACTCTGATAAATTAATACTTAAGTATCGGTTTGCTTTTATTTTTGTCCTAAAACCAATACAAAAGAATTCGCATACTTATGTTCCTTTATCTTCGAAAGAAGAAAGTGTGTTGAATCAAGCGGCAGGCCACGCATACCTGCCGCTTTTTAGTTTCTGCTGTTTATGCGGATTCTCCATAGCTTTTTTCTCAGGCGTTCTGCCTTCTTCTTGTTAACCATCATCCCACTCTGTACCTCGATAGTCTTTATGAAATACTTCATTATTTGTTGAATGCCGTAGATTATTAATAATTAAACATTTACTTAAAATGGGAACATCATATAATTCATGCTCTTAACATTTGTTGCTTTTGCAAATAAGGAGTAGGATTTTGCAATTTAATGTTTATCAGGCTGTGGCAGCATGTGCAATTCCCTTGGTTCTGGCAGGTTGTTCCGGTGGATCGGATGATGGAAAATCTAATGCTGACTCAGGGATAGCGGGTAAAGTTGCCGTTACACAAAAATACAGCGTAACAACAAGCGTTTCTGGCGAAGGCCGTATAAAGCCGAGTTCGCTGCAGCTATTAGCAAACCAAACCGGTTCATTTGAACTTACTCCAGCCGAGGGGTTTGAAGTTGGACAGGTTTCGGGTTGTGAAGGAGCGCTCAACAATGGCACCTATACATTGGCTCCTGTACAGCAGGACTGTACTATTGAAGCCAGTTTTAACCCTATAGTGTACAAAGTGAGTGTTGACGTAACAGGTGAGGGGAGTGTCAGCCCCGAACAAGTCGAGGTTGCATATGGGCATCAGGCTACTTTTACAATAACACCAGCTCAGCGCTATCAGCTTGAGAGCATCACAGGTTGTGATGGCGTCTTACAAGGTGGTCAGTATGTGACGCAGGCTTTAACCGCCGCTTGTACATTGAATGTGCGTTTTGTTGCTGAGACCACCATAGCTGATAATGACACGCTGGATGACGGACTTAAAAGCTGCCTTATTGAGCAGGGATATACATACCCGGACGAGGTCAGTGAATTAGTCTGTAATGAAAAAGGCATAAAGTCTCTCGATGGGATTGAGCTATTTACTTCTTTGACTTCACTGAATGTCGAAAGTAATGAGATAGAAACCCTGGATATCTCAGCACTGCGTGCCTTAACGTCACTGTCCGCCAGATATAATCAGCTGAAACAGCTTGATGTGTCTGCTCTGACCAATCTTCGGGAACTTAAGGTATCCCACAACCAGTTAAGTAGCCTGGACTTGTCTGGTAACGCACAGCTGCGTGTATTGTTCGCCAGCAATAACTTATTAACCGAGATCGATCTCACACCTGTGACTGAGCTGACTGACTTATCACTGGGTATGAACCCTTTTACAGAGACAGTGGCGTTTTCTCATCTGAAAGGTTTATCCTATCTTTCTATCAGCACTGCTGAGACAGTAACTGAGCTTGATTTGAGTCAGCACCTGGAGCTCAGACAAGTGTGGATCGCAGGTGAGGCCCTCAAAACCTTGAATGTAACAGGCCTGACTCAGCTTGAATCGTTGAGAGTGAATAACACCAGCCTAAGTACGATTGATGTGAGCACTAATCTTAACCTGACCGATTTGTATTTTTGGAGCAATCCAATTTCACGCATTGACGTCTCTATGCTCGGCAAGCTGGAAGGGTTTACCGTGGGAGACGCGCAGCTGACCGATATTAATGTGTCAAACAACCCCAAGCTTACTTCTCTTCAGCTAAGTGACAATCAGCTCAAAACGCTCGATGTCAGTGCACTCACTGAGCTTCGATACTTGCAAATGGCATACAATCAGCTTACGGAGCTGGATGTATCCAAGAACAGCAAACTTGAAGAACTACTCTTAAGAGAAAATGACCTGCGGCATCTTGATCTGTTGAACAATGCCAACCTGGCGGTATTAAGTCTGGCCGGGAATGATCTGCGTCAAATAGATCTTGCTCATACGCCTATATTGAGGGAACTGGACGCAGGTCATAATCCTCTGTTAAGTATTGACGTGAAAGGATTAGCAAAATTAGAAAAACTGTCAGTAAGCCATACAGATATCAGAAAGTTGGATATTTCAGGTAATCCATTGCTGAGCGAATTAAGTGTTTACGGATTGCGCTTTCTAGACAAGCTAGATCTGTCAAATAATCCACTGTTAGCGCAATTAAATGCTAGGAGTACAGATCTAATTACACTGGATTTATCTGGCAACCAGTCGCTGGTATCGCTAAAAATTTCGGGGCAACAGCTACGGTCGCTGGATGTTAGTATGCTGAGTGAACTCAAAGAACTTGCCCTGGGCGGCAGTAGCTTAGCGGAATTGGACGTTTCTAATAATACCAAGTTGGAATCATTGTACCTTTCATATACCGGAATTACTGAACTGAACTTATCCAATAATAGGTTAATGAAATCACTGATTATTTATCAAAATGCTTTGAGTCCGATAAATGTTAGTCACATGCATGGGTTAGAGGAACTGATCTTGTCAGGTTTTGAACAAGTCGGGCTTGACTTGTCAGCGAACGTTTTGCTGAAACTTCTCGTCGTGGATGACCTGAGCCTCAATTCGCTCGATGTAGCCCGACTCAAACAGCTTACTTTTTTAAATGTGACAGGCAATCAACTTAGCACACTCAATTTATCGGGCAACACGCATCTGACTGAGTTGCGCGTGGTCGATGATACGTTAGAGCAGCTGGATATCAGTTCTTTATCTTTGTTGAAATCGTTGATGATTTCGTCTCACCTGATCGAAGAAATAGACGCAACTGAGTCAGCCCAGCTGGAGTCTTTAGAGGTATCCAGTGGGTTGACTGACGCCCAGGTTTTAAACAGGTTTACAAATTTGACTTCTCTTACATTGAATCAGCCTGAGGTTGAGTCACTAGATACATCTGTGTTTACAAAACTGATCAGCTTAAGCGTTTATGAGGGGAATCTGAGAGAAGTTAACTTATCTGCCAATACTGAACTTGAAACTTTGGGTATAGAAAATACCGATTTAGGCTCTCTGAAGCTCACAGCACACCCAAAGCTCTGGCAAATTTATGGCAGAGACAACCAGATAGCAGAGATTGATTTGTCGGGTGCACCGTCATTGAGCGACGTGCATTTATGGAATAATCAGATAAAGGATTTGGATATCAGTCATTTGAAGTCGCTTCAATATTTGGATTTACAGAACAACCCCTTGTCAGAACTAAAGTCCGGACATCATTCTCAATTGCATGGCTTGCAATTGGGAAGAACTAACATAACACACTTGGCCCCATTAGGTTCAGATCAGCTATCGTTGTTGACCCTCGCTGGTAGCCCGATAACAGATGTTGATTTGACTGGTTATAAGTCACTGAAGGAGCTGAATCTGGAAGAAACCGCAATCACTTCGCTTGATGTGTCGCAGAACATCAGGCTAACTACATTACTGGCGGGTGATACCGAGCTGACTGAGCTAGATGTCACCAATAACCCTGATATAACTTGGCTGACGATAGATGATGATGTTATCTGTACCGGTATGGTGTGTCAGTATCGGCAGGTGCCATTTGGCTCTGTGATTGGAACGAATAGCCAACAGCCAGTTCAGGCGACAAAGGCTGGCGAAAAAATGAATCAGCACTTTGAACTAATGCTGCGTGACGGAAAAACGCAGCGTGAATTTGTGGAACCTAATATGCCAGCGCATCGCAGTCATTTGCACTAGCGAGTTACAACAAGAGAAAGCACTAAGTTGCTTTCTCTCTTCCCTAAAAAGAGACAGCATTATTTAGTTGTTTGTTAAGAGCTTCGGCCCTGAAGATCAATTAGCGAAGTGGTGCTAATACATTCCTTTAAATGGTTTAAACGTGTCCCCGAAGTGAAAATGACCTTCTCAGAAGTGACAAAAATAACTTAGTCATTTTTATTTGCCGCTGCTAGAGTAAACAACAAGGTTTGTCTGTTGCGTGTTGTAAGGACATGGTGTGATTGACTTTGTTGCGACGTTTATTTTCTTTTTTGCCGTTATCGATCCGATCGGGACTGTGCCTGTATTCATTGCCGTCACTCGTGGCTACGATGCTGCGGCAAAGCGTAAGATAGCCATGATTGCCAGCTTAGTTGCTGCTGTTTTACTGGTCTTTTTTGCGATTGCCGGAGAGCTTCTGCTTACAGCGATGGGCATACCTTTGCCGGCGTTTCAGATAGCCGGTGGTATTGTGCTGTTCCTGTTCGCATTGTCGATGATTTTTGGTGAAAGTAAACCAGACGAAGAAGTGAAATTAGTCCGGGATCACCATGAAACCGCAATCTTTCCGCTTGCAGTCCCGTCCATAGCCAGTCCTGGTGCCATACTGGCGTGTGTACTGCTAACAGAAAATGCCCGATTTAATTTGTTCGAGCAGGTACAAACCGTGGCGATGATGTTGGCGGTTATTTTGCTGACTTTACTGTTGATGTTGGTCGCTAGCAGTATCCACAAAGTAATAGGTAATGCCGGTGCCAGTGTAATAAGCCGTGTGATGGGGCTGATACTGGCGTCCGTGGCTGTGACCAATGCGCTGGCAGGTTTTGTGAGTTACTTTGATAAGTAATGCCAATCCAGATGAAGACATACCCAATTTGAGAGACTTCCTCTCTTTAAGAGCAACTTATGGGGATTGGTATAATAGTTCGCTGGAAAAGCAGCCAGTTGGCTGCTAAACCATAAAGAGGGTTATTGGCTGGATTGCTGGTTACGCTCAGCCCAGGCTTTATTCACTGAGCGGCGCCACAGAAAGTCGATAACAAAGAAGCCCAAAATCGCGGCCATACAGGCGCAGATCAGCGAGCCGAGCATAAATGCGGGTCCTATGGTTGAGAGGCTCTCGACCAGCCAGTTCCAGCTGGCTTCAAAGTGAAACGGTTGCTCCTCCTGGCCCAAAGCGAACGCACCTACCTGATAAGATGCATAGAAAATAGGGGGCATAGTAAGGGGATTAGTGATCCATACCAACGCGATGGAAAGTGGCAAATTGACTCTGAAAGGAATCGCCAGGGCGGCTGCAAGGACCATTTGAAAAGGAACAGGGATGAAAGCGAAGAACAGGCCGACGGAGAAGGCCCCTCGCGCCGAGCGGCGATTTAAATGCCAAAGGTTTGCGTCATGTAACAAGCTGCCGAATATTTTCAGCGACTTTTGCTGTTTGATCTTATTGTGATCGGGTAGAAACCTTTGGATCGTCTTCTTTGGCATGTTAATCAACCATTTACATCAATATTGATCTGCTGCGGCCTGATCAGCGGGTGCCTGATCTCAGTATTCTATCTGGGTCAGTGGCAGTGGTTCGTCTGCTCAGGCGTGCTCCTTTTTCTCTGCGGGTATTTTAAGGCTTTTTCGAGTGTTTTGGCAGGTTTTATTTTAGGTATTTTTGTGACGATTTGTCACTATTGGTTGGTTTATGCGCCACCAATTGCTGAAAAAGTCTTAGAGCAGGAAATCGCAGTGGCCGGTGTCGTGAGTAAAGTGATGGGTGCAAGTGCGCGACCTTATGTCACGCTGGAGCTGAAACAATTGGGTCAATATCAAGTACCCTGGTACCGTAATATACGGGTCAATGCCTCGTTGAGCGGTGAACTGCCTGGTGAGTTAAATGAGGTTGTTCTGTCCGGAACCGCCGTTCTTAAGCCATTTCGTAGTCGAAAGAATTTTTCGGTATTTGATGCCGAGCTTTATGCTTTTCGTAGCCAGATATTTTACAAAGGCCGGGTCGTCGTATCTGAGGTGATAGTTAATGAAGATAAATCCTGGCGAGCGGCATATCGAGATTGGGTGGCGGGTGCGTTCGATGGCTTACATTTTGGTTGGTTCTATTATGTGTTGCTAACAGGCGATAAAAGCGCCATTGCGCAAGCGGACAAAGACCATTTTAAATCTCTGGGCCTGAGTCACTTGCTGGCTATTTCTGGTTTGCATGTAGCCATTGTTTTTGCATTGAGTTTTGCTCTTTGTAAGCTCTGTTTGTTGTTTATGTGGCCACGTTTATCTCAATGGCACAACTATCAGCTGGGCTACTTTATTTTTGCGCTAGGACTCAGTGGCGGGTATGTATGGCTAAGTGGATTGCAGGTGTCCGCGCAGCGTGCCTGGTTGATGGCTTTGCTGGGGGCATGTTGCTTTTTGTTTGCCCGGCAGCTCAGCCCCGCAAGAGTCTTGTTGTATGCATTAGCCGTTATCCTGATTGCGAATCCTTTTGCGGTACTTAACCTGGGCCTGTATTTTTCATTTCTGGCTGTTGTGACGATCTTTTTCGTGTTTCGAACTGTAATGCAGGGATCAGAGCGTGCGCCCAAAGTTAAGCTTTTGTGTTATTTGCAATGCGCGCTATTTGTTGCGTTGTTGCCTCTCACTCTCTATTCCTATCATGGGTTTAGTGCGAGCAGTATTTTGGTTAACCTGCTGGTTGTGCCTGTGTTGACTATGGTGATATTTCCGCTTTTGTTGTTGCACGTACTTGCTGCGTTGATCATGGACATGACTCTGTTGGGCCCATTGGATGCACTTTTGCATTCTGTGTATCATTGGGCAAATTCCTTTCCATATCACTGGCAGTCGACTGGGACCGTGAGCATTGAGTTGGTGACGTTAGGCTACCTGACACTGCTCCTATGCACGTGTGCCGTAACTCGGATATTTGCCTGGATCCCATTGTCTGCTGGGGTGATATTTAGCGTGCTTGAGCGTCCTCCCGACTGGCAGGTGGATGTCTTTGATGTTGGCCATGGCACTGCGGTATTGGTATCAACGCAGGGTAAAGGTATTTTGATTGACTTGGGTGCCAGTTATTTTTCTCGTTATTCATTGTTTGACAATGTGATCAAGCCTTACCTTGAGGCGCGTCGTATTGGATTACTGCATACAGTGATAAGCCATGATGACAGCGACCATAATGGCGGTTTAGCAGATTTATACCGTTATGATGGTGGCCGCTCGCTTGAGCAGTTTCATGGAGGAGATGGCAAGGCGCTGTGTACAATACAAATGGTGACAATAGACAATTTAACTATCGAGTCGCTCTGGCCGATAGCACCGATGAACACTGACAACAATAACTCCTGTGTGATCAGGGTTAGTGATGGTAATACCCACCTGTTATTGCCCGGGGATATAGAACAGCTGGCTGAGCATGAATTGCTGGCATTAAAAGGTGAAAAAATCCCTGCAGATATTCTGATAGCACCACATCACGGCAGCAACACGTCGTCCAGCATGGCGTTTGTCTCTGCTGTTGCTCCGAGGTGGGTGGTGTTCTCACGCGGATATTACTCACCATGGCGCTTGCCGCACGAGGAGGTTGTTAAGCGTTATCAGTCAATCAACAGTCGTATGCTGGATACGGCCATAAAAGGTCAGATACGATTCAAAGTAACCGGGACAAAAGTCCAATTAGAAACCGCCCGGGACAGGAAAAGTTTTTGGTTCTTAAGATAATGCATTCAGTTTTGCCATCAGTACCGCTACAATACGCGGGTTATGACGTACCAGAGAGACACTATGCAACAATCCGCCAAGCAGATCTACAAGCGGCTTCTGAGTTACACCTTCGATTTTAAAGTGCCCGCCTTGTTTGCCATTATTGGCATGCTCGGTTACGCCGCAATGGACGCACTCTTTGTTCAGTTGATGCAGCCTTTTATCGATGATGGTCTGACAGAGCGCAACGCCGAAGTGTTAAAAATGGCACCCATTGTGGTGGTGCTACTGGTTATTGGACGGGGTATTTTCAATTACATGGCATCATACTGTCTGAGCTATGTGGGCTCTCAGGTGGTCAGAAAGCTACGTCAGTCCTTGTTTGAGCATATGTTATTTTTACCTGTCAGTTTTCATGATCAACACTCTAATGGCGAAATGATCTCGAAAATCACGTTTGATACTGAACAGGTTCAACAAGCCGTAACCCGAGCTTTGCAGGTGATGATCCGTGAAGGGGCCTTCGTGCTGTTTCTGCTGGTGGTGATGTTCAATGCCAGCTGGCAGTTGTCTTTGATATTCTTAGTCGTCATTCCCATTGTCGGCGTGATTGTTAATCTGGTCTCTAAGCGTTTTCGCAAGATCTCAAAAAACATTCAGGATGCCATGGGAGAGGTGACTCGAAGCTCTGAGCAAATGCTGGCGGGGCATAAAGTGATCCATGGTTTCGGTGGCCAGGATAAAGAGATTACTCACTTTGCCGATGTCAACAATCGCAACCGTCAGCAAAGGGTGAAGATGGATGCAACCAGGGCGCTGAGCGTTTCCGTGATCCAAATTATTGCAGCCAGCGCGATGGCGTTGATACTCGCTATTATCGCGATGCCAGAAATGATCGACACGATTTCGTCGGGTACCTTTGTGTCTTTGACCACGTCGATGATGATGATGCTCAGACCGCTCAAGCAGCTGGCTAATGTGAATAGCGATTTACAGCGGGGGATTGCTGCTGCCACCAGTATTTTTGAAATTCTGGACAAAGAGCAGGAAAAGAATACAGGCGAGCTCGAAGCGGATAGCGTGAAAGGCGAGCTGGCAGTTTCTGGCGTGACATTCCATTATCCGGGCAAAGACGAGGCCGTTATAAAATCCTTATCTTTGCAAATTCCGGCAGGTCAGAGTATCGCGCTGGTGGGGCGCAGTGGCTCGGGCAAATCGACGCTGTCCAACCTGTTACCACGTTTTTATGACTGGGATGAAGGAGAGATCACCCTAGATGGGGTGAAACTTCAAGACTACACTTTGCCATCACTGCGTAAACAGTTCGCGCTGGTGTCACAACAGGTGGTGTTGTTCAACGATACCATCGCTAATAACATTATGTATGGTCTGGAGCGCCCCTATACCCAGGAGGAGCTGGAGCAGGTGGCGAAACAGGCGCATGTCTGGGAATTTGTCAAAGACTTGCCAGAGGGTTTAAATACTATGGTGGGTGAAAACGGCGTCATGCTTTCCGGTGGTCAGCGTCAACGCATCGCTATCGCCCGTGCAATTGTTAAAAATGCTCCCATTCTGATATTGGATGAAGCAACTTCTGCATTGGATACTGAGTCAGAGCGGTTAATTCAGCAAGCGCTCGACAACCTGATGAAAGATAAAACCTCTATTGTGATCGCACATCGCTTGTCGACCATTGAGCAATCAGACTGCATCTATGTGCTCGATCAGGGGCGCATTGTCGAGCAAGGCAAGCATCAGGCATTGCTGGAGCACAAGGGGATTTATGCTGCTTTGTGTCAGATGCAGTACGGTGAGCAGGCATGAATCGCTTAGAGCGCAGCTGGTATAAGCCCTTGGGGCTGATAAATATCTTATTGTTGCCTTTGTCAGGTGTATTTTGGTTGCTGAGTTCACTGCGCAGGGTGCTGTTTAAGCTCGGCCTTAAAGGTGTCTATAAAGCGCCCGTGCCGGTGATCATCGTTGGCAATATCGGCATAGGTGGCAACGGCAAAACGCCGTTTGTTTTGTGGCTGGTGCCATATCTTGAAGCTTTGGGTCTCAAAGTCGCGGTGATCAGCCGTGGCTATGGTGCACATCCCCCCAGCCTGCCATATCGAGTGACAGATAGCAGCAGCGCCAAAGAAGCAGGTGACGAGCCTTTATTGATATACAAGCGATTAGGCTGCCCGGTGATGATAGGTGGCGATCGCCAGGCGAGTATTGAACTGCTGATGCGCAAAGATAAACCGGATATTATCGTCAGTGACGATGGCCTGCAGCACTATCAGTTGGCCCGGGATATTGAGATTTGCATCGTTGATGCGCAGCGCCGCTTTGGCAACACTCTGTTACTACCGGCTGGTCCATTACGTGAAACGCCGAGCCGCCTGAAGCACACTGACTTGGTCGTCTATAATGGAAAATCAGAAGGGGTAGGCTATGAGTTGGTAAGCAGTGGCTATTTCAGTGTCCGCGATAATCAGGCAATTGAACAAATAGCTGAGCAGGGCATTGCTGTGAGTGCTATTGGCAATCCACAACGCTTTGAACAGTCATTGCGTTCAGATGGTGTTGAGCTCCTTGATACATTACATTTTGCCGACCACCACGCTTACAGCGAGTCAGACTTTGCGACCTGCGAACACCTGGCTGTATTTATGACCGAAAAAGACGCAGTAAAATGCCAGTCATTCGGTAAAGAAAATTGGTATTATTTAAAAGTAGACGCACAGCCAAGTGCTGAACTTACACAACAACTTAATTCGTTATTAAAACAAAAAGGGATAGTCAACCATGGCCTTTGACACTAAATTACTCGAGATTATTGCCTGTCCGGTTTGCAAAGGAAAACTGAGATTTGACAAAGACAATCAGGAGCTGATCAGCACAGCTGCTAAACTGGCTTACCCGGTAAGAAACGACATTCCAGTACTACTGGAAAATGAAGCGCGCGAATTATCGCTCGAAGAGGTCGAAAAGTGGAATTCATAGTCGTTATTCCTGCGCGTTACGCTTCAACCCGCCTGCCGGGCAAACCACTGGCTGACATTTGTGGTAAGCCTATGATCCAACATGTTTATGAGCAGGCCCAGAAATCTGGTGCTAAAGCCGTTTATATTGCGACTGACAATGCGCAGGTGTTTGAGCGCGCTCAAGCTTTTACTAAAAACGTATTGATGACGCGAGAAGATCATCAGTCGGGGACAGAGCGTCTTGCTGAGGTGGTTGAGCAGCTGGGACTGGCTGACGACACGTTGGTGGTTAATGTTCAGGGTGATGAGCCTTTACTGGCGCCGGAAAATATCACTCAGGTCGCTACATTGCTGCATGAGGCGCAGGAAGCACCAATGGCGACACTCAGTGTGGACGTTACGGATGTTCAAGAAGTGTTGAATCCGAATGCGGTCAAAGTGGTTCAGGACGCCCACCACAATGCCCTGTATTTTTCACGGGCTTCTATCCCGTTTCAGCGCGACAGCATGATGACGCTGGATGAGAGCAAAGTTCCACTGGCGCATTTTCAACGCCATGTGGGTATCTATGCCTATCGTGCCGGTTTCATTAAAACCTATCTGGCTTTACCGGTTTCTCCCCTCGAAGGTCAAGAGTCGCTAGAGCAGTTACGCGTGCTGTATCACGGTTATCGTATCAAAATTGCCAAGGCTTGCCGTCCAGTTTATGCCGGGGTTGATACACCAGAAGATTTAAAGCGTGTCGTAGAGTATCTTAATGGCACCCTTTGAGGTCATTGTCAGCCACCCGGACTTTGTGGTGGCGCTTAAGCCCGCCGGGGTGAGTTTTCACAGTGAGCAGGAAAGCGGTTTTGTTGCTTTATTAGCTGAGCAGCTCAGCGAGCAGCTTTACCCGGTGCACCGACTCGATAAGGTGACTTCCGGTCTACTGGTACTGGCTCGCTCCAGTCAGGCCGCAGCCAGGCTGACTGAGCTGTTTACCAGTCGGGCCGTGGATAAGTTCTACCTGGCTCTGATTGACAGTAAACCTAAAAAGAAGCAAGGCTGGGTCAAAGGCGATATGGCTAAGTCGCGACGTGGGACTTATAAGTTATTAACGAGTAATGACAATCCGGCCATCACGCGCTTTTACAGTGCCAGCATAGCCCCGGGTCTGAGAGCCTGTTTACTCAAGCCTTACAGTGGCAAAACCCATCAGTTGCGGGTGGCGCTAAAAAGCCTGTCTGCACCTATTCTGGGCGATGTCAGCTATGGGGGGAGTGAGGCCGACAGGGTCTATCTGCATGCCTACTGTTTAAGTTTTGAGTGGGATAACGAAAGAATGACGTTTTATGCTTTGCCACAAGGCGGGGCACGGTTTGCTGAACTGGCAGACACAGAAGTAATGCAAAGCTGGGCGCAGCCCGGAAAGTTAGAGTGGTAATATGACGCAAGATACATCTTTAAGGTTTGGTGGCATTGGCCGCTTGTATGGTAATACAGAATTGACCTGGCTTGGCGAAGCCAGCTTCTGTGTGATAGGTATTGGCGGTGTTGGCAGCTGGGTAGCCGAATCACTGGCGCGAACCGGCATAGGTAAAATTACCCTCATTGATCTAGATGATATCTGTGTCACAAATGTCAATCGCCAGCTGCATGCAAAAACTGAGACCATAGGCCAGCCTAAAGTCGAAGCCATGCAGGCGCGTTGTCAGTCCATCAACCCGGATTGTCAGGTCGATGTGATAGATGATTTTATCACGCTGGATAACATTAAAACGCATATCCAGGGTTTTGATTATGTTATTGACTGCATTGATGCCGTCAAAGAAAAAGCCGCTCTAATCGCTCACTGTAAGCGACAAAAAATTCCAGTGATCACCACTGGCGGTGCAGGTGGTCAGACTGATCCGAGCCAGATTTGCTATGGGGATGTGGCCAAAACGACACACGACCCTTTGCTTGCAAAAGTCCGATATCTGCTGCGCAAGCAATATAATTTTACAACTAACCCGAAACGCAAGTTTGCTGTTGATTGTGTGTATTCAACAGAGCAATTGGTTTACCCAACTGGTGATGGTAGCGTCTGTAAGGCCAAACAAATGGCTGATGGCAGTAAGAATATGGACTGTGCGACCGGGTTCGGCTCTGCAACTATGGTCACGGGCAGTTTTGGCTTTTTTGCTGCGGCAAAAGCGATCCGTAAGTATCTGGACAAGCGGGCGAGGGAAGTTGGTTAATTCGCAATGGGTTATTCAGGTGCTATTACAGCACCTGAAGTTGTTGATGAATACGTTCCACAATCGCACGAACGCCATTACCACGAGAAGGGCTCAGGTGCTTGATAAGGCCAAGAGTGTTAAATAATTCATAGCCATCAACTTTCTTTGCTTCTTCTGGTAACTGGTTGTTATAGCAAGCAAGAATAATCGCAAGTAAGCCTTTCACTATACGTGTGTCGGAATCGGCGATGAGGACCAGCCTCTGTTGTTGCTCATCCAGATCCAGGTGCAACCAAACTTTACTTTCACAACCTTTCACCAGAGCAGCTTCCGTTTTAAGCGCATCAGGCATCGCTGGAAGTGCTTTGCCCAATAGCATGATTTCGCGATATTTGCCCTGCCAGGCGCTGTGCTGAGCAAGGGTCTGCTCTATGTGTGATAAGTCCATAATTACTCTTCTAATAAGCTGATTGTGTCTTTCAGTGCCGCGATAAATCGACAGATGTCCTGATGATTATTATAAAACGCCAGGCTGACTCGGATAGTCCCCTCAATGCCCAGATGCGCCATCAGTGGTTGCGTGCAGTGATGACCACTTCTGACGGCAATACCATGGGTATTCAGTAGCGTTGCCAGGTCGTAATGATGTTCATTTTTATAACTAAAGCTGACTGTGCCGACATTGTGGGTGGTATCGCCCCAAATCCGGATCCCGTCAATGTCGCTCAGTTGTTCAACTAAAGCGCGATAAAGTGCCTGTTCGTGCTGGAACAAAGAATCATGCTCAAGCGTTACAAGGTAATCCAGGGCTGCGCCAAAGCCGATCACACCGGCAATGTTGGGCGTACCGGGCTCAAATTTTTCGGGAGCTGGGCGAAAGGTGGTGCCAGTAAAGCTGACTGTGTCTATCATTTCACCGCCGCTTTGATAGACGGGCAGGGCATTCAGCAGTTCATAGCGACCATACAGGCCACCGAGGCCTGTTGGCCCTAACGCTTTGTGGGCTGAAAAGACATAAAAATCACAATCAAGTTGCTGCAGATCCGGGCGCAGGTGTAATAAAGACTGTGCGCCATCTATCACTGTAACAGTATCTAATTTCTTGCAGCAGCCTATCAATGCTGCCACGTCATTGATATTACCCAGTGCATTGGAGGCGTGACAGACGCTCAGTACTTTTGGTTTCAGGCTTGCAATCAACGCTTTTGCTTGTTCTAGCTGGAGAATACCTTGCGCATCCACTGGCAACAACTCAATACGTGCACCTGTGCGCTGTGCTGCGAGTTGCCAGGGTACGATATTCGCATGATGCTCCAAAGGTGAAAGCAGGATCACATCGCCTTTATTCAGACCTTCGCTGAGGCCATAGGCGATTAAATTGAGCGAGGCTGTCGCGCCACTTGTCCAGACGATTTCTCTGCTTTGTACGTTCAGAAACTGCGCAATTTTGCCCCTCACAGCTTCGTAGGCGGTCGTTGCCTGTTCACTGAGGGTGTGTAAACCCCGGTGTACATTGGCGTTTTGAGACTGGTAAAATTCGTTTACAGCCAGGATCACCTGATGCGGCTTTTGGGTAGTTGCAGCAGAGTCTAAATAACACAATGGCTGGTCATCTACCGACACCTCAAAAATGGGGAAATCATGCCGAAGTTGTGTGCAAGGGTTTTCGTTCAAAAGGGTCTCCTACTGCGCCTGAGCAGGCGGATTTTACCGGATTTATAGTGGCTTGCAAGTCTGTCTGATCGAGAGGCATAAAAAAGGGCTGCCACTGGCAACCCTATTTTAAAAGCGTAAGTTAAGCGAGGCTTATCTGTCGCCTTCTTTTTTGTAGTCGCGTGCAGTGTAACCTGTGTACAGCTGACGTGGACGACCAATTTTGTGGCCCGGCTGAGACAGCATTTCGTTCCAGTGTGAGATCCAGCCAACAGTACGAGACATAGCGAAGATCACAGTGAACATGCTGGTCGGAATACCGATTGCTTTCAGGATGATGCCTGAGTAAAAATCAACATTCGGGTACAGTTTCTTCTCAACAAAGTACGGGTCTTCAAGCGCGATCTGCTCAAGTTTCATTGCAACGTCAAGCAATGGATCCTGAATGTTCAGCTCTTTAAGTACTTCGTGGCAAGTTTGACGCATTACTGTCGCACGTGGGTCGAAGTTCTTGTATACACGGTGACCAAAGCCCATCAGACGGAACGGGTCGTTCTTGTCTTTTGCTTTTGCAACGTATTCGTCGATACGGTCAACTGTGCCAATTTCTTCCAGCATGTTCAGACATGCTTCGTTTGCACCACCGTGCGCAGGGCCCCAAAGTGAAGCGATACCCGCTGCGATACAAGCGTAAGGGTTAGCACCTGAAGAACCAGCAAGACGCACTGTTGAAGTAGATGCGTTCTGTTCATGGTCAGCATGAAGCATGAAGATACGATCCATTGCTTTCGCCAGAACAGGGTTCACCTTATACTCTTCAGCCGGTACTGAGAACATCATGTGCAGGAAGTTTTCAGCGTAGCTAAGGTCGTTACGTGGGTAGACGAACGGCTGACCTGTGTTGTACTTGTATGCCATAGCAGCAATCGTTGGCAGCTTAGCAACCAGCTTGATTGCACAACGCATACGCTGATCAGCGTCTGAGATGTCCAGGTCGTCATGGTAGAATGACGACAATGCACCAACCACACCACAAAGCATTGCCATTGGGTGAGAATCTACACGGAAACCTTGGAAGAAAGACGCAATTTTCTCATGCAACATAGTGTTGTGCGTGATGTTCTTTGCAAATTCTTCAAGTTGCGCGTCGTTTGGTAATTCACCGTTTAGAAGCAGGTAGCACAGCTCAATGTAGTTAGATTGCTCTGCTAATTGCTCGATTGGGTAACCACGGTGTAGTAGTACACCCTTTGCACCATCGATATAAGTAATAGATGATTCGCAAGAGCCAGTCGACATAAAACCAGGGTCGTATGTGAAGAAGCCGTGAGCGCCAAGTGTGCGGACGTCAACTACGTCCTGGCCAGCAGTGCCAGAGTAGATCGGGAGTTCGATCGGATCATGACCATCGATATGGACTGTGGCTTTCTTATCTGCCATCTATTTATCTCCTATGAAATAACAATATTCTGATTGTTATGTTGTGATACTAATGTTAAGCAAATTCAGATCATTCTAACTTAAAATGGGGGTGGAAAGTCAATTTTTCTGAGAATTATGCAGAAATGTATGATAAATATTCTACGCAGTTTAAATATTATACCATCGGCTAATTCGCAAGCGTCTCAATCTAAACAAGAATTGTAAAAGGCCGCTTGGCCTTATATACTATCTACGGTTTTATACCGTGTCGTCTGTGGGTAAACCTATTTTTACATTGGCATTTTTCACTTTGTGAACCGCTCAGTGTTTAAACAGGTATATCTAGAGTGTGCCATTTGTGCGAGCAGCGCAAGTGGTTTTATAAAAACAAGTAGATGAGCTCCTTTGTGAGCAAGATGGGCAAGTAACTGTGAAAAAGCAAAGACCTGTAAATCTAGATCTTACGACTATTTCTATGCCACCTACGGCAAAAGCGTCGATTTTGCACCGTGTCACCGGTGTTGCGTTATTCTTCGCATTGACCTTTGTCATTTGGGCGTGGTCTGAGTCTCTTTCTTCTCCTGAAGGGTTTGAATTTGTTAAAGAGCTAATGACTGGCTTTATTGCAAAATTCATCGCGTGGGGCACCCTCACCGTATTGTCTTACCACATCATTGGCGGTGTACGTCACATGATCCAAGACATGGGTCACTGGGAAGAATTAGAATCGGGCAACACCAGTGCTAAAATCGCATTGGCGCTGTGGGTAATCGTAGCCATCCTGGCAGGAGTGTGGATATGGTCTTAAATCAAGCAACTCTGAAGCGCGACGGTGTGCAAGACTATGTGTCTCTGCGCACGACAGCACTAATCATCCTGGCTTATTCGGTGTTTATCGTTGGCTACTTCCTGCTAACGCCCGAAATCAGCTATGAAGCCTGGACAGGTTTATTTTCAAACCTGGCCGTTAAAGCGGCAACTTTCATCACATTGGTATGCATCATGGCCCACACTCGCATTGGCTTGTGGCAGGTTCTGACGGACTACGTTAAGTGTTCAACGATGCGTTCTGTGCTGGGCTTTGTACTTAATCTGATGGCACTGGCTTATGTTGCTGTTGGCCTGTTTGTATTGTGGGGTGTTTAAGTGAAATATAATGTTCGTGAATTTGACGCTGTTGTAGTTGGCGCCGGTGGTGCTGGTATGCGCGCAGCGCTTGCGATTTCTGAGTCAGGCAAAACTTGTGCATTGATCTCTAAAGTATTCCCTACACGTTCTCATACGGTATCTGCACAGGGTGGTATTACAGTTGCGCTGGGTAACTCCCATGAAGACAACTGGGAATGGCACATGTACGACACGGTAAAAGGTTCTGATTACATTGGTGATCAGGATGCGATCGAGTACATGACCAAAACTGGCCCTGAGGCGATCACTGAACTTGAAAACATGGGTCTGCCTTTCTCTCGTTTCGAGAACGGCCGTGTTTATCAACGTCCTTTCGGTGGTCAGTCTAAGAATTTTGGTGGTGAGCAGGCTGCACGTACTGCGGCTGCGGCAGACCGTACAGGTCACGCATTGCTACACTGCTTGTACCAACAGAACGTTAAGAACAAAACTAACGTTTTCTCTGAGTGGTACGCGCTCGATCTGGTTAAAAATGACAAAGGCGACGTTGTTGGTGTAACTGCAATTGATATTGAAAGCGGCGAAGTCGTTTACTTCAAGTCAAAAGCTGTTGTATTGGCAACGGGTGGTGCAGGTCGTATCTATGCATCAACCACTAACGCGCACATTAACACTGGTGACGGTGTTGGTATGGCAGTTCGTGCTGGCATCTCTATGCAGGACATGGAAATGTGGCAGTTCCACCCCACCGGTATCGCTGGTGCGGGTACGCTTGTAACTGAAGGTTGTCGTGGTGAAGGTGGTTACCTTCTGAATAAAGACGGCGAGCGTTTCATGGAACGTTATGCGCCTAACGCGAAAGACCTTGCGGGTCGTGACGTTGTTGCTCGTGCGATGATGACTGAAATCCGTGAAGGCCGTGGTTGTGAAGGTCCTTGGGGTACACACATTAAGCTTAAGCTTGACCACCTTGGTGAAGAAATGCTTAACCTGCGTCTACCAGGCGTATGTGACCTGTCTAAGACATTCGCACACGTTGACCCTGCTAAAGAGCCAATTCCGGTTATCCCAACCTGTCACTACATGATGGGTGGTGTACCGACCAACGTAAATGGTCAGGTACTGAACGTGAATGAAAATGGCGAAGAGCGCATCATTGAAGGTCTGTTCGCGGTTGGTGAAATCGCGTGTGTATCTGTACACGGTGCAAACCGTCTGGGTGGTAATTCACTGCTTGACCTGGTTGTATTTGGTCGTGCAGCAGGTAACTTCCTGGGTACTTACCTACAAGGCTTTGAGTCTACAGGTGACGCATCTTCTGACGATGTTGAGCAGGCATTTGCGCGCTTTAACCGTTGGGAGTCATCTGAGAAAGGTAAAGGCGAAGATCCGGTTCAGATCAAGAAAGATCTACAAGAATGTATGCAGCTTAACTTCTCGGTATTCCGTGAAGGTGACGCGATGGCTGACGGCCTTAAAGAACTTAAAGAGATCCGTGAGCGTCTTAAGTTTGCGCGTCTTGACGACAAGTCAACTGAGTTCAACACCCAGCGTATCGAGTGCTTAGAGCTTGATAACCTGATGGAAACAGCTTACTCAACAGCCGTTGCTGCTAACTTCCGTACAGAAAGCCGTGGTGCACACTCTCGCTTTGACTTCCCTGAGCGTGACGATGAGAACTGGCTGTGCCACTCTCTGCATCACCCAGAGTCAGACACGATGACTAAGCGTGAAGTAAACTTTGCGCCTAAGACACGTGAAGCATTCCCACCGAAAGCACGTACATACTAGGAGCTAAGCGATGGCAACTTTAGAATTATCTGTTTATCGTTACAACCCTGACGTAGATTCAGCACCTCGTATGCAAGATTACAAGCTGGAGGTTGAAGAAGGTCGCGACATGATGGTGCTAGATGCACTGTTAATGTTGAAAGAACAAGATCCAACATTGTCTTTCCGCCGTTCATGCCGTGAAGGTGTGTGTGGTTCAGACGGTGTAAACATGAATGGTAAGAATGGCCTGGCCTGTATCACGCCACTATCTGCATTGCAGAACAATGGCAAAGGCAAGATTATTGTTCGTCCTTTACCTGGTCTGCCAGTGATCCGTGACCTGGTTATCGACATGAGCCAGTTCTACACGCAATATGAAAAGGTAAAACCTTACCTGATCAACGACAAGCCAACCGGTGGTGAAGAGCGTCTTCAAAGCATTGAAGAGCGTGACAAGCTGGATGGACTGTACGAGTGTATTCTGTGCGCATGTTGTTCAACGTCATGCCCATCATTCTGGTGGAACCCAGATAAATTTATCGGTCCAGCGGGCCTTCTTCACGCGTATCGTTTCCTGGCTGACAGCCGTGATACTGCAACAGAAGAGCGTCTGGCTGACCTTGATGACGCGTTCAGCGTCTTCCGCTGTCACAGTATCATGAACTGTGTAAGCGTTTGTCCGAAAGGCTTGAATCCTACTAAGGCGATCGGACACATTAAATCTATGTTGTTAAATCGTTCGGTTTAATACATATTTAAATCTACAGATGGCATGCTCAGCATGCCATCTTGTTTTCGTTTAAGTTTCTGCGCTAGAAAAAGGGCTAATAAATGCACGAAGGTGTGATGAAGGCATGGCTGGAATCTTCGCACTTATACGGCGGCAACGTTGCATATGTTGAAGATTTATATGAGGCGTATCTTGATGATGCGGCTTCAGTGCCAGAAGAATGGCGAGAAGTGTTTGATCAACTGCCAAAGGTAGAAGGCGTTGACGTTGATGTTAAGCATTCAGAGATCAAGTCTCAGTTTGCGGACCTTGCTAAAAACAAACACAGAGAAGTAATCGTTTCTGCGGAAGGTGCGGCAGATGCAAAACAGGTTCGTGTTTTGCAGCTTATTAATGCATTCAGATTCAGAGGTCACCAAAACGCGAATTTAGATCCATTGGGTCTATGGCAGCGTGATCGAGTTCGTGAACTCGACCTGGCCTATCATGATTTAGACAATGCCGACCTGGAAAAAGAATATAACGTTGGCTCTTTTGCAAGTGGCAAAGAGACAATGAAATTAAAAGACTTATACAACGCATTGAAGACCACTTACTGTGGTTCTATCGGTGCAGAGTATATGCACATTACTTCAACAGAAGAAAAACGTTGGTTACAGCAGCGCATCGAATCTTCCTTCGCACAGCCTAAATACAACAAAGAAACTAAGCTTAGGATCCTTAAAGGCCTGACCGCCGCTGATGGTCTTGAAAAGTATCTGGGTGCTAAATTCCCAGGCGCAAAACGTTTCTCACTGGAAGGTGGTGATTCACTGGTTCCTATGCTGAAAGAACTGGTACATCGTGCCGGTGAAAGTGGTCAGGAAGAAGTCGTCATTGGTATGGCACACCGTGGTCGCCTGAACGTACTGGTCAACGTATTGGGTAAAAACCCACAAGTACTGTTTGATGAATTTGCGGGCAAATACGGCGAATCAGCGGGTTCTGGTGACGTAAAATATCACATGGGTTACTCTTCAGACTTCGCAACGCAGGGCGGCAACGTTCACATGGCGCTGGCGTTTAACCCGTCACACCTTGAGATCGTAAACCCGGTTGTCATGGGGTCGGTACGTGCGCGTTTGGACCGTCTTAACTGTAAGAGTGGCTCTAAAGCACTGCCAATTACCATCCATGGTGACTCAGCTATCGCAGGTCAGGGTGTGGTACAAGAGACATTCAACATGTCTCAGACTCGTGCTTATGGTGTGGGTGGTTCAATCCGCATCGTGGTGAACAACCAAGTTGGTTTCACCACGTCAAACCAGGAAGATACGCGTTCAACTGAGTACTGTACTGACATAGCTAAGATGGTTCAGGCACCGATTTTCCACGTTAATGCTGATGACCCGGAAGCGGTTGCGTTCGTTACGCAAGTTGCCCTTGATTTCCGCAACAAGTTTAAGCGTGATGTGGTGATTGATCTGGTTTGTTACCGTCGTCATGGCCACAACGAAGCTGATGAGCCAAATGCAACTCAGCCTCTGATGTATCAGAAGATCAAAAAGCACCCTGTACCGCGTCAGATTTATGCTGACAGATTGGTCGCAGAAGGCGTTTTGAGTGCTGATGAAGCAAAAACGCTGGCAGATGACTACCGTAACGGTCTGGATAAAGGCCAGATTGTGGTTGAAGAAATTCAGCCAGAGACCAAGCACTCTTCAGATTGGTCAAAATATGTTGGTCATGACTGGGATACCGATTACGAGGCAAGTGTTCCGGTTGAAAAGCTCAAAGAGTTGAGTGAGAAAATCTCGACTTACCCGGCGGATCACAAAGCTCAGTCGCGCGTTAAGAAAATCTACGACGACCGTAAGACCATGGCCAGTGGCGAGAAGCTACTTGATTGGGGTATGGCTGAAACACTTGCTTATGCGACTTTGGTTGACCAGGGTACGGACATTCGTTTGACTGGTCAGGATTCAGGCCGTGGTACTTTCTTCCACCGTCATGCGGTTGTGCACAACCAGGCTGATGCTTCAACTTACCTGCCGTTACAAAACGTTCGTGACGATCAGGGTCTGTTTGAAGTATATGACTCAGTTCTGTCTGAAGAAGCTGTATTGGCGTTCGAATATGGTTACGCGACGGCAGAGCCAACTTCATTGGTACTATGGGAAGCACAATTCGGTGACTTCGCTAACGGTGCGCAGGTTGTATTCGACCAATTCCTAAGCTCAGGTGAGCAAAAGTGGGGCCGCCTGTGTGGTCTGACTTTATTACTGCCACATGGTTATGAAGGTCAGGGCCCTGAGCACAGCTCTGCGCGTCTTGAACGTTACCTACAACTGTGTGCGGACCATAACATGCAAGTGTGTGTACCAAGTACTCCTGCACAAGTTTATGCCATGTTACGTCGTCAGTCAGTACGTCCTCTGCGTCGTCCTCTGATTGTTATGACACCAAAATCTCTACTTCGTCACCCTCTGGCTGTGTCTAGCCTGGATGAGTTGTCCGAAGGTGTTTTCCACAACATGATCGATGAGATTGATGACATCAATCCTGAAAACGTCGAGCGCGTTGTGTTCTGTAGCGGTAAGGTTTATTACGAATTGCTACAGGAGCGTCGCAAGCAAGAGCTGAATAATGTCGCTATCGTTCGTGTGGAACAGCTATATCCGTTCCCGCACAAAGAGATGGACGAAATCATGGCTCGCTACCAGCACGTTAAAGACTTCGTATGGTGTCAGGAAGAGCCTCAAAACCAAGGTGCTTGGTACTGTTCACAACACCATTTCTGGGAAGCTATCCCAAGTGGTGCGAAGTTGACTTACGCCGGTCGTAAAGCTGCAGCAGCGCCTGCATGTGGCTACATGTCGACCCATACAAAAGAACAAAATGCGTTGATTGCTGACGCTTTAACTATTAAGAAATAAGGAATTAGAGATGACGACCGAAATTAAGGTTCCTGTTCTTCCTGAATCTGTTGCGGATGCAACAGTTGCCACATGGCACGTAAGCGTTGGTGACAAAGTAAGCCGTGACCAAAACCTGGTAGATATTGAAACAGATAAAGTTGTGCTAGAAGTGGTTGCACCGGAAGACGGTGTTATCGTCGCTATCTCTGAAGAAGAGGGCGCAACGGTTCTTGGTGAGCAAGTTATCGCACAGCTGGGCGCGTCAGATGCCGCTCCAGCGCAATCAAATGAACAAACAGCAGCGCCAGCAGCGGCGCCAGCAGCAGAAGGTAAAGAAGTGGACATTAAAGTACCTGTACTTCCTGAATCAGTAGCAGACGCTACAGTTGCAACTTGGCATGTACAACCCGGTGAAGCGGTAAGCCGCGACCAAAACCTGGTAGACATCGAAACAGACAAAGTTGTTCTTGAAGTTGTTGCACCTGAAGACGGTGTAATGGGCGAGCAACTGCACGCAGAAGGTGAAACCGTTCTGGGTGAGCAAGTGATTGGTAAACTGGTTGCCGGTGGCGCGCCAGCAGCAGCGCCAGCAGCACAGGCCGACGCTGCACCAGCAAGCGATGACAATGCAGATGTGCTAACGCCATCTGTGCGTCGTCTGATTGCTGAAAAAGGTCTTGATGCTTCACAAATCAAAGGCACTGGCAAAGGCGGTCGCATCACTAAAGAAGATGTTGATGCATTCCTGAAAGCGCCAGCGGCAAAACCAGCAGCAGCGCCAGCGGCGGCAGCACCTGCGGCACCAGTGGGTGACCGCACTCAGAAGCGTGTTCCAATGACTCGTCTGCGTAAGACTATTGCGAACCGTCTGCTTGAAGCGAAGAACTCAACGGCGATGCTGACTACGTTCAACGAAGTCAACATGAAGCCTATCATGGACCTTCGTAAGCAGTACAAAGACGTATTTGAAGAGCGTCACGGAATCCGTCTTGGTTTCATGTCTTTCTACGTGAAAGCGGTTACAGAAGCACTGAAGCGTTTCCCTGAAGTTAACGCGTCTATCGACGGCGATGACATCGTTTACCACAACTACTTCGACATCAGCATCGCAGTATCTACACCACGTGGTCTGGTAACACCAGTACTACGTGACTGTGATAAGCTGTCTGTTGCTGAAATCGAAAAAGGCATCCGTGAGCTGGCACTGAAAGGCCGTGACGGTAAACTAACTGTTGACGACATGACTGGCGGTAACTTCACCATCACTAACGGCGGTGTATTTGGTTCACTACTGTCTACGCCTATCATTAACTTGCCACAGTCTTCAATCCTGGGTATGCACAAAATCCAGGAGCGTCCAATGGCGGTCAATGGCAAGGTTGAAATCCTGCCTATGATGTACCTGGCGCTATCTTACGATCACCGTCAAATCGATGGTAAAGAATCGGTTGGCTTCCTGGTTACAATTAAGGAACTTCTGGAAGATCCAACGCGTCTGCTTCTGGACGTTTAATCATCTAGATTAAAGATTAAGCTGTATGTGAGCATTATGTCCGCATACAGCTTTTTTTTTGCGCCATTAGTCTTACTGGGGTTTTCATACAAGGCCTTGAGATCTATACTATGGGCGCAATTTGGGATAGCTGATTATTTGCATAAATATTCAGCTTTTTTAGTATAAAAAATTGGATAAAGCATCATGAATTTGCATGAGTATCAGGCAAAACAACTTTTTGCCGAATATGGTTTACCTGTATCAGAGGGTTACGCTTGTGACACGCCTCAAGAGGCTGTAGAAGCTGCTGGTAAAATCGGTGGTGACAAGTGGGTTGTAAAATGTCAAGTACACGCTGGCGGCCGTGGTAAAGCGGGCGGTGTAAAACTAGCAGACAGCAAAGACGAGATCCGCGCATTTGCTGAAAACTGGTTAGGCAAAAACCTGGTAACCTACCAAACTGACGAGAAAGGTCAGCCAGTTGCTAAAATCTTAGTAGAAAGCTGCACTGATATTGCAAATGAGCTATACCTGGGTGCTGTTGTTGACCGTGCTTCACGTAAAATCGTGTTCATGGCATCAACTGAAGGTGGTGTTGAGATCGAAGAAGTTGCTCACAACACACCAGAACTAATTCACAAAGCTGAGATCGATCCACTAGTCGGTCCTCAGGCTTACCAAGGTCGTGAGCTTGCGTTCAAACTAGGTCTGAACCCAACTCAAGTTAAGCAGTTCACTAAGATCTTCATGGGTCTTGCTGACATGTTCATCAACCACGACTTTGCACTACTAGAGATCAACCCTCTGGTAATCACTGACGAAGGTAACCTGCACTGTCTTGACGGCAAGATTGGTGTAGACGGCAACGCATTGTTCCGTCAGCCTAAGATCCGTGAATTCCACGATCCTTCACAAGAAGACGCGCGTGAAGCTCACGCAGCAAGCTTCGAGCTGAACTACGTTGCACTAGACGGTAACGTAGGTTGTATGGTTAACGGTGCTGGCCTAGCGATGGGTACTATGGACATCGTAAACCTGCACGGCGGTAAGCCAGCTAACTTCCTTGACGTAGGTGGCGGCGCAACTAAAGAGCGTGTATCTGAAGCGTTCAAGATCATCCTTTCTGATGACAACGTTAAAGCTGTACTAGTTAACATCTTCGGCGGTATCGTTCGTTGTGACATGATTGCAGAAGGTATCATCGGTGCGGTTAAAGAAGTTGGCGTAAACGTACCAGTAGTTGTACGTCTTGAAGGTACTAACGCTGAAGCGGGTCGTGAAGTACTAGCTAACTCTGGCCTTGACATCATTGCAGCTGAGTCTCTAACTGACGCTGCTGAGAAAGTAGTTGCTGCTGCGGAGGGCAAATAATGTCTGTACTAATTAACAAAGATACTAAAGTAATCTGTCAGGGTTTCACTGGTGGCCAGGGTACTTTCCACTCTGAGCAAGCTATCCAGTACGGTACGCAAATGGTTGGTGGTGTTTCTCCTGGTAAAGGCGGCACAACTCACCTGGGTCTGCCAGTATTCAACACGGTACGTGAAGCGGTAGAGTCTACTGGTGCAACTGCATCTGTAATCTACGTACCAGCAGCATTTTGTAAAGACGCTATCCTTGAAGCGATCGACGCAGGTATCGAGCTTATCGTATGTATCACTGAAGGCATCCCTACACTAGATATGGTTGATGTTAAAGTGAAGCTGGAAGAAACTGGCGTTCGTATGATTGGTCCTAACTGTCCTGGTGTTATCACTCCGGGCGAGTGTAAGATCGGTATCATGCCTGGTCACATCCACCTTCCTGGTAAAGTAGGCATTGTATCTCGTTCAGGTACTTTGACTTACGAAGCGGTTAAGCAAACTACTGACGCTGGCTTCGGTCAGTCTACTTGTGTAGGTATCGGTGGTGACCCAATCCCAGGCACTAACTTCATCGACGTACTGGAAATGTTCCAGAACGATCCTAAGACTGAAGCAATCGTAATGATTGGTGAGATCGGTGGTACAGCTGAAGAAGAAGCTGCAGAGTACATCAAGCACAACGTGACTAAACCAGTTGTTTCTTACATTGCAGGTGTTACAGCGCCTCCAGGTAAGCGTATGGGTCACGCTGGTGCAATCATCGCAGGCGGTAAAGGTACAGCTGACGAGAAGTTCGCTGCACTAGAAGCTGCTGGCGTTAAGACCGTTCGCTCACTGGCTGAGATCGGTTCTGCACTAAAAGAAAAAGCAGGCTGGTAATCACGTTACCTGCACTGTAAAAAGGCGCCTAAGGGCGCCTTTTTTGATGATATTAGGCCTCATTATAATATTTCATGCGTAATTGGTATTCATAAAGTAAGTGGTATAAAGCTCGCCCATCTAACTTCTGTGGAATGGAGCCTTCGCCACACTGGTTGGCGCTAATGTATTCGAGTAATATGCCCAGATATAAGGGCCACCGGCACCTTCATTCAGGTCAACGCCTACGTGTGTATAACCATCAATTTTGTATGGTTCATTTTGATCTGTGGGCAGAAATAGCAGGTCAGTGATAGCAGGGCCTTCACCATCAATTTGCCAATACATATAAATGTACTTTCCGCCAGCACCACTGTTTAAATCAATCGGTGACCACTCCCAGCCAGGGATCGAGTTTTCCTGAGGACTGTCATAAGCGATAAAATTAATCGCAGTCACAGCCTGGTCTGGTAGCTGTTGATATCCGACATAGAGAAAGTCACCTCCAACACCCTGATTCAGATCTGTGGTAAAAAAGTCCCAGCCCTTTTCGAATAAAGGACCAATGGTCGTGTCTTTTTGAATTTTTAGATTTGAAATGGCCATCTTAACTCTCCTTTTACGTATTTAAGTGTATTACCCTTATGTGGGTAACTAAACATTAGCTAGGAATCGAAAAAGCGACTATTACACCGGAATTACAAGTTATGACTGGACTGGAGTAACCAAGTGAAATGCAGTTGGTCAATAGAGAAGCGGGGGAAACTCCCCCGCGTGATAAGATTAGTCTTGATAGCTGATATGCTGGAAGAAGCGCACAATAACGTCTTGCTTCTCAGGATTAATAGGCAGCTTGCCGGTTAAACGACGGATCATGGTTTCGGCATTGTTCATAAACTTGCCGTAGCCCACGTCTTTTTTATCTTTGTCGCTGGCAACCACCACAAAGTGCATGGTATCGCACAGGTGTTCACCGTCCCAGATAGAGCGTACCTGACCATCGGGAGCGGAGGTATCAAAGCTCAGCTTTTGCAACTCACGATTGGCGTCTGACTTATCAATTTGACTACTTCTTACCAACGGCTGACGGCCATCGGCAACAAAGCCAACATGGGTCAGTTGCAGCTGATCGCACAAAGTTAAAAAGCTGTCTTCAATGCTACGATAAAACTGAGTGTAATCTCCAGGGCGCATCTGACTTTGATACTCGGTCTTGATAGCGCGGGTAATCGGGATAGAGAAAGACACATAGCTCATCTCTGAGTGCTGCTCTGGTAATGTGCAGTTGCGAGCCTGGTAGCGTGGATATAAGCTACGCAGTTTATAGCCGTAACTTTCTCTGTGGCCTTTTACTTTAGCGAAAATGTCATAGGTCAGATGCTGATGGTCACGGACTTTATAAGACAAGCCTTGTTGCTCGTACTGTTCTTTCAGATCGTCTAGCGCTTTTTTCACTTTGCTGTGGAAACTGGCGGCATTGGCACGCAGCTCATCGCCGGTGGCCAGGAACAATAAGCGAATTTTACGGGCTTTATGGCTCGCCTCATAATGTATCTTGTGACCTTCGTGATACTTTGGATTGTAAAAAAACAGGATCTGCTTATCCGTTTGCAGGCTATGTGCTTCATCGTGATAGCGCACGATGGGCAGCTTGTCGTTAGCAATGACGTGAACGTTAAATAATTCGTGCTCGTCGCAGATGGCAAACAACTTTCGGGCCAGGCGTTGGTAGCAGCTTTCCACATCATCAAAGCAATCGAAGAATGCGTCACTGGGTTTGAACTCAGCCAGAATGTAATGGTTGTTACGTGCGTTCGTTGGAATATAAACGCGGTGAAGATTCATTGATGCCATAGGTTTTTCCTTGCGATACCTCTGTTGTTGACGCCTATGATAGAGTGACCTTGTGACGAATATATTGCGCTAGAACAAAATTTGTCATAAAAATGACGCGCTATTTCACACTTAAATTGGTTGTTTTATGTCCAGGTTTGCGGAATTGCGTGGTAAATCTGTTCTCGCCTCAGTTTTACGCTGTTCGTTGCGCGAACTTTTTGTAATAATGCCTCAGTTAACTGGTACTAAATTTTCAGAGGAATGAGTTCCTATGGCGGAAGCAGAAAATCGCCCAACAAACTTTATAACAAATATCATTGATGCGGACTTGGCCAGCGGTAAGCATGGCGGCACGCACACGCGCTTTCCACCAGAGCCGAATGGCTACTTACACATAGGCCATGCTAAGTCTATTTGTCTGAACTTTGGCATCGCGCGCGACTACCAGGGCCTGTGTAACCTGCGCTTTGACGATACGAACCCGGAAAAAGAAGATCTGGATTACGTTAACTCAATTAAAGAAGACGTGCAGTGGCTGGGCTTTAACTGGGACGGTGAGATCTGCTATTCATCTAACTACTTTGACAAGTTATACGAGTATGCGGTTGAACTGATCAACAAAGGCCTTGCTTACGTGTGTTTTCTGTCGCCAGAGCAGGCGCGTGAATACCGTGGTACCCTAACCGAGCCGGGTAAAAACAGCCCGCATCGCGACACCTCACCAGAAGAGAACCTGGCGCTGTTCGAAAAAATGAAGAACGGCGAGTTCAAAGAAGGTGAGTGTGTATTGCGTGCCAAGATTGATATGGCCAGCTCTTTCATGGTTCTGCGCGATCCAATCATTTATCGTATTCGTTTTGCTCACCACCATCAGACAGGTGACAAGTGGTGCATTTACCCAATGTACGATTTTACGCACTGTATTTCGGATGCACTGGAAGGGATCACCCATTCACTGTGTACGCTGGAGTTCCAGGATAACCGCCGTTTGTACGACTGGGTACTGGACAACATCAGTCTTGAGTGTCACCCGCAACAGATCGAGTTTTCTCGTCTGAACCTTGAATACACCGTGATGTCAAAGCGTAAGCTGAATGACCTGGTGGTGAATGGTCAGGTAGAAGGCTGGGACGATCCCCGTATGCCAACCATTGCTGGTCTGCGTCGTCGTGGTTATACCCCTGCGTCTATCCGCGAATTCTGTAAGCGCATCGGTATTACCAAGCAAGACAACATGGTTGAAATGGGCATGCTCGAAGCCTGTATCCGTGACGATCTGAACGAAAATGCACCCCGTGCGATGGCTGTGCTTGATCCGGTTAAGATCGTCATCGAGAACTATGATGCCGAGCAGGTTGAAATGCTTGACGCGCCTAACCACCCAACGCTGGATATGGGCTCACGTCAGCTGCCGTTCACACGTGAAATCTTCATCGAGCGCGATGACTTCCGTGTTGAAGCAAATAAAAAGTTTAAGCGTCTGGTACTGGGCAAAGAAGTGCGTCTGCGTAATGCCTATGTGATCAAAGCTGAGCGTGTTGAAGAAGACGACGCGGGCAACATCACCACGATTTACTGTACATACGACGCCGATACTCTGGGTAAAAACCCGGCTGATGGTCGTAAAGTGAAAGGGGTGATCCACTGGGTATCTGCAAGTCACTGCATTGACGCAGAAGTACGTCAGTATGACCGCCTGTTCAATGTACCAAACCCGGCAGCAGCGGAAGACTTTGCAACTACGCTGAACCCGGACTCGCTGGTGATCATTGCAAATGCTAAGCTTGAGCCGTCTCTGGCAGAAGCAGCACCTGAGCAGGGCTTCCAGTTCGAGCGTTTAGGTTATTACTGCCGTGATAACAAGGGCGATACGCTAACGTTTAACCAGACGGTTGGTTTGCGTGACTCCTGGGCGAAAATCGAAAACGCCTAACACGTGCAAATAATAAAAAGGTCGGCTTATGTCGGCCTTTTTTAATTATCATGCCCGAACTACATAACCGATTTGATAACATACGCTTGCAGCAATCGATGAACATCCATTGGTGGCAGTAGAGGTGAGTATTACAGTCGTACACTAAACGGATAGCGTTAAACGGACAGTTATATGGCAGAAAAGTCGATCCACAACTTTTACATCAATGAACAACAGTCGGTGTATTTGCTCTCACATAAAGATGCAAAAAAACACCGTCAGTGGCTCAACATTTGTCAGAAGCAACTGACTTTGCTGGGCTATCGGGATGTGGAAGTGATTGGCTCAGGTGCTTTTGGTTTTGTCTTTGCCGGTATTGATGAGCAGGACAGGGAATGGGTGTTTAAGTTCTCCCGTATCACACTGGCACAAAGTGTGCGTGACCGTCTTGAAGATGAAGCGTATATGCTGTCACAGATCCATAATCCTATGGTGCCCGAATTTTACGCCTTTGAACGGGTAAAAAAGCAGGGGATCCTGATGATGGCCCGCGCAAAAGGTGAAGACCTCGAGCAGTGGTCGTTAAAACGTGGCCGATTTAAACCGCATGAACTGGTGCACCTGGCCAATAAGCTACGTAACGTTTTAGTTGATTTACGCGACCGTAAAAATGGTATGTCGCCGCAGCCTGTGGTGCATGGCGATATTAAACCCTCTAACATCGTCTGGGATGAACAAACAGATAGCTTCTCGCTGGTTGACTGGGGTAGCTCAGTGTATGCGCAGCTCGATGCCCACGGCGAGCCCATTGCCAGCAATATCATGGATCTGATGTCCTCTGACATTAGTAGCACCAATGCCCGAATGGGCGATGTGTATTTTATCGGCGACGAACAGATGTCGGGTGCGCGCTCTTCGCCGCGCTTTGACGAGCAGGGCGTGGCATCCACAATCTATGCGCTGGCCAGCGCTCAGTCTTGCCGTTTTGGTGCCGCTGTTATTCCTGCAACCAGCTTAGGCCTGCCACAGGCATTTGCCAGAATGATCGATGCCATGCTGAGTAAAGACAAAGTCACACGCGATCAGGCCGGCGATTACTTTATGCGTAATATGCCGGCGATGGCGCGTATGTATTTGCCTGAACTTGAAACGGTGCCCAGCAAGGCTAGCATCCCATTCTGGTTCACAGAAATCGACGAAGAGCCAGACACGGTTGTGTACAGCTCTCGCAAACAGTTTTTACGTCGGGCCGATCATAATCAGCAACTGCTGGATGTAAACGACGCTCAGCTTGATCGTTATTATAAAGAGTTTTTATTTGATACCGGCGACAGTGAAAAAGCGTTTCTGGCGTCCATCAGCCGGCTGGCAAAGTATCCGGTAGTAGGCGGTCTGAGTTTTCACTGGAAAGACGCTTCGTTGTTTGTTGAATCCAGCCTGGTACTGCACGATGAATCCTTGCAAAGTGCTTTTACCGATGCGGTAAATGCCACTGTGATGCTGGCTCAAGGCATAGAGCAGAAGGGCCTATTTAAATGCTGCCTGTTCGATGCCAGACAGACCATTCAGCTTCAGCGTGATGGCACGGGTGCGTTTATTTTTGATCAGATCCCTGAACTGCAATACACGGTATCGGACATTGGCACCAGCGAAATCGCCAGGCCGCATTCTTACTTTGAGGACGGCAAAGACCCCGACGAACAACTGCAATTACCGCGGCAAATAGTGCAATGCGTATTTGAGCTAAACCAGATCCATCATACCGGCTGTATTATCTTCGAATCGCTCAACGACCGCCTTAAAATTCACCATTATTATTGCCTGCTGGATGCCAGTAAAGAGCGAGAGTTTAAAGTGCTGCTGACCCGTATTATGCAATATGCCATGAGCATTCAGGACTTTGGCGTCGCAGGTTTTATGAAATTACCCTATAAAAATACCCGCGAATTTGCCTTATGCGCAAGGCAACCTGATCACTTTTATCCCAAAGACCCTAAGGCCGCTGCACAGGGCTGAATGAGGCCGTCTACGACTAAGATATAACAAAACGCACGTTGCACATTGGCCCGTCCTCCGCCAAGATAAACAGCGAATAACCGGAGGGAAACATGGATCAGGAAACACGCCGAGAGCTGCTCAAACTGAGCTGGAGCATGCACGACGAAGTAGAGCAGGCCATATTAAAAGATAGCGCCAAACAGGGCGACGACAACTGGACAGAGAAGCAGAAACTGCTGCTGGCTGATATGTCGCTGCACCTTCTGCAAACCGCGCTAAAACCTAATGGGCTTAGCCAGGAAAAGCTTAAAAATAACCTCAACGCTATTCTAACGCTCAGCGATGATTTTATCGACGAAGTCGACTTACGCAAAACCGCCGATGCCCTTTATGGGTTGGATAAGTGAACGGGCTTTGGGTTTTCGCTTAACGCTGAGTTAGATTTCTTACTCCTGTATATATCTTGTCATGCCGGACGCTTGCGAGCCGGGATCTGCTTGAATAAAACGCAGTAGTTCTTCTATGAAGAAAAACCAAACAAGCCACTCCGTCATCCCGGACGCGTGCGATCCGGGATCTACCGCAACTCAACTCTTAAATATCTGGATTAATAAGCGATGCGCGCGAATATCAGAGTTTATCAATCGGGCTTGTTGTATAGGCAAACTTATCACCCATAACATGGGTATAAATCTCGGTTGTTCTGATATCTGTATGACCTAACAACTCTTGTACTGTCCTTATATCAGCGCCATTTCGCAGCAGTTCAGTGGCAAATGAGTGCCTGAAAGTATGCGCCTTAACTCGCTTAGTGATATCGGAAGCCAGCACCGCAGCCCTGAGTTGCTTGCGAAATGCTGTTTCATGTAAATGGTGACGACAGACATAACCGTCTGTAGGGTGAATACATCGCGTAGAGGAGGGAAACAGATACTGCCAGGAGAAGTCTTTCACAGCATGTCCGTATTTACGGATCAGAGCCGGTGGCAGCGAAGTCAGTCCAAACCCTGCGTTCAGGTCTTTTTGGTGAAGCGATTTGACCACGGCCATTTGTTCTTCTAATGCCTGCAAGCATGACTTAGGCAGCAAGGTATATCTGTCTTTGCGGCCCTTACCCCGAAAAACAAAAATAGACTTGTTAGCAAAATCTAGATCTTTAACTCGAAGTTTTAAAGCTTCATTGATACGTAAACCACTGCCGTATAAAAGTGACGCGATGAGCTTGTGTACGCCGTGAAGATTAGCTATCACCTTTTGCGCTTCATCTGCACTCAAAACGGTGGGCAACGCGACATCTCGCTTACTGAATGAATAGTTTAACCCTTTGATGTCTCGTTTTATAACAAAACGGTACAAAAAAATGATGGCGCACAGCGCTTGATTTTGCGTTGCAGCGCTCACCGCCCGGTTAACGGCTAAGTGGTTGAGGAAACGTTCTATTTCTCTGTTGCCCATCTCATCAGGATGCTTTTTGTCATTGAATAAAATGTAGCCTTTGATCCAGTACAGATAGCTTTTCTCTGTTTTCAGACTGTAGTGCTTGGTCCTGAGCTCAACGCGTACAGATTCCAAAAAAGGTGAATAAGACATCTTTACTCCGAGTGCTGTTTATTTATACAGGTATAAGTGAATGCGGTCAATTATCAAGTCAAATTTCTCGCTTTCTCCGTGCTTAAAGGTCTCGTTTAAGTGAAGCTTTGTTTTAATTTAAATAGATTCAAAAGGTTAGTAGTTTTACATAACGAGACCCCAAGTCTCGCTATGAACAAGGCTCGGTTTTAACAAAGCCATTTTGGCTTGAGCAATGAGCGCAATGGTGGTAGGTTATTGTTCTTATTATGAATAAAATAATTTAGCTGTGGAACTGCATGGTTTTAGGAACTGGGTTTAACCGGCATTCACGCTAATAGTGTTTTCGGGCTGAACAAGTAGGGCAGTCTCGCTAATACGCCGTACACGACTGGTGCAACGGCCTAACATCGCTGGGCTATTAGCTAACCGCATAGTCCGTGCAAACGCCCTTAATCATAGTGCTTTCGGTATTCAAAGAAGTTGGAACTGATTCGGTGAGCTTATTCTTAGATTCAGTACGTGCACATTGCACAACCTATTGGTTTAATTTAAGTTTCATAACAAAGCAATTAAGAGGGACGCCTAACGCTCGGCGATTTTGGTGCTGGTTTTGGCTATAGTGTTTAGGGCATTCTGGTCGAGGTTCGGTGGTAAGCGTTGTCGCACCTTATCGCAGGCGTTATGAAACCTTCTTAAACTTCTGTATTTGTTTCTAACACTGTAGTTGAAATACGCTTTATTCTAGCTAATTGAAAGTTCTGATGTTTCGGGCTGAACAGGTAGGGCAGTCTCGCTAATACGCCGTGCGTAACTGGTGCAAAGGCCCAACATCGCTCGGCTATTAGCTAACCGCATAGTCTGTGCAAACGCCCTTAATCAAAGTGCTTTCGGTATTCAAAGAAGTTGCATCTGATTCGGTGAGCATATTCTTAAAGTCAGTACGTGCACATTGCACAACTCATTGCTTTAATTTAAGTTTCATAACAATGCGTTCAAGCGGGACTCCTAACGCGTGGCAGTTTTGGTTCAAAGTCTAGCTACGGTGTTTATGGTATTTTTGCTTGAGTAGGGCGGTCGCGTTGGTCGCCCCTTAACGCGGCGTTATGTATTTTGAGGAATAATTGTATGTTGCTGTTTTTAAGAGGAGATTGCTTTGATCTTAAAATCGCTGAACTGAGCGACTTATTAGCTTTACTCGATTCTCGATTAGAACAGTTAATGGAACAAGCAGAATCAAGTATAGATGCTGACAGTTTAGGTATTTTTGACAGAGCAGAATACTTTATAGGTGTTGGTTTCGTTGCTATGCAGCAATATATAAGCGATACCATGTATAAAAGTGAAGTTAGTAAGCGAGACGCATTAAACCTTGGAACGTTAACATTACTAGGATCCACTCATATCTCAGTTATCAATTCTGCTGCAAATTGGTGGAAACATGAGTCAGAGTGGAACTGGTATAGTGAAAGTGGAATTAGCAATAAAACCTACCTTAGTATTTCCAATGTTGTAGACCCAGAAAACTACCCATTATCCAATGTGTTGGCTTTTCTTATTGGTGAGCGAAGATTCTGCTTATCGTCAGCAATTCCATTACTTGAACAATGGCGCGATCAATTTTCTGCGCTATCTCAGGGACATACATAACAAAGCGTTTAAGACAGATTCGCAACGCTCGGCATTTTCGGTTTGATTCAGCTTTGGTGATTACGGCACAATAGTTTAGGTATGGTGGTGGCGTTGCTCACTACTTAACGCGGCGTTATAGCCAATGAAACTCATACAAGCATCATCACTCGCATTTGTTTTAACCGGTTGCACTTCTTTCTATGCCAGCCAAGTTAAATACATCGAGGAAGCTCCTGCTAACTGTGAGTTCGTCACTACCATCAACGACGTAGCTAATCTGGGCTATGAAGATAAATCCATACAACGGATGAAAGCCCTCGCATATAAGGCTGGCGCCGACACCTTGTATTACCAATTTCCAGATCTTCAAGAAATAGAGCTTTCGCATGGGGCATCTGAATCGCAGTCCCTCATAGATATGCAGGCAAAAGCCTATATTTGTGGCAAGCTATAACAATCCAATGAATCTGACCCAGTAAGCGCCGCTGGGTCGGCACGAGGCCGCCACAGAGTAGCGGCGCTCACTGGGCAGCTTATTGGGGCGTTAGGTTTTCTTTCTACACAGGAGTAACAAATGGAAATTGACTATATAAAAATAGGTGTATTACTCGCTAGTTTGTTTTCAATATTGGCTACATTTTCGGTAGCACGATTAACCAGAAAGCACTCAACCTTAGAGGGTAATGTTAATCGTCAACACGCAGAAACATTAGCCACTTTAAATCATGTGTATTCAAAAGAAGCCCATGCATCAAACCATCTTTATACTCGCAAAGCCACCCACCTTGAAAGTGCCGCTAAAATCGTTGGAGAGTTAGAGTTTTGGGCTGAAAAATGCGTAGTACCAAGAACTAGAACTGATTTTGGTACAAAACAAGAAATCGCAGCCAAAATGTCGATGGCATTTGAAGATCTGACTAAACACACTATGCATTTTCCTTTTGCATTTAAAGAGATTCCAGATTTTCAAAAAAACCTTGGTGATTTGATGGGAGCTGTTAATTACATTGAAAACATGGTGCATTCAAAAGATTTCAGCGCCTCTTCACAAGCTTGGAATGAAGCTGTTGAACAATTTCGATTTACATTGTCACCATTAATTAGCGGTTTACATAAAGAAATTGACGCTCTCATGCAGCAAACCTAACAAACGCATCAACGCATGGACTAATAAAGCTTGGCTTGGTTCGTGCCTCACCAATTTTAGCCAAGCTTTATTAGCCCGTTATGCGGGCGTTATGTTTACTACCATGAACCAGCAACTCACCACATATATAGCGATCACATTAGCTGTAGCCTGCATTGCTATCTTTGGTATTAAGCTCGATCAAGAGCTAAACATTACAGGCCTAAAATCAGATGACTGTTGTACGGACGAGCAATTATCTAATTTTCAGCTTACCTTCGATCGAACCCCTTGCTATGGAACCTGTCCTGTCTACTCCATATCCATAAACAACAGCGGCAAAGCTATTGTTATGGGTCATGGGCATGTAGAGTTCGAAGAGATAATTCTGCAATTAACCGACGAGCAACTTAGAAGTATCGCCAAGCTAACCTACGCGGCTAACTTCTACGAAATCGAAGATATCTACAAGCAGGGAGAGCGCGGTTGCGAGAGATACTCAACCGATAGTCCACATTCAGTATGGTCTGTAACCTCAGGGCAATATTCAAATAGCGTAGATTTCTACTATGGCTGCAACAATACACCGCAGACAATCCCACTAATGGAAGAGGCCCTGGTTTCATTCATGGGGCTTGAGAACTACCTATAAAAACATAACAATCCAATGAATCTGACCCAGTAAGCGCCGCTGGGTCGGCACGAGGCCGTCACCAAATGTAGCGGCGCTCACTGGGCAGCTTATTGGGGCGTTATGTGTTTTCAAGGATCGAGAATGTTATCCAAGCCATCAATTACTGCATCAGAAGAAGAAATATTCCAATTTGTACATGAATGGATAAAATTATGTGCACTTGGAATGCATAAAGAAGCATTCTCTATACTGGACTCACCTTTAAAACCTGACAGCCATGAGTGGGGTCCAGAAGATATTAGGGAGATAACTTTCGATCATTTTGATGATGAGAAATATCCAGTTATCACTGATCCTGATAAATTTATCTCTACTATCAAAAAATATATCTATAAGTATGATGATGACTCGGGGTGGGCTGTGGAGTATGACTTGCCACTAAATGGTGTCATGAGTGACTTCACCTTGATGTTTGACTTCATCAAAGATGGAGAGTATTACAAAGTCATCTTAGATGACTGTCATGTAATGTAGAGCCACATAACAAACGCATTAAAAACGACGCCAAACACTCCAGTTGCTTTGTGTTTCCGCTTCGCTCCAACTTAACACAAAGCAACTTCCGTATTCGGCTCGTTTTATGCGGGCGTTATGTGCCTATGAGGATCCAATGAAATATCTAGCTCCTATCATACTGTGCTTGCTCTCATGCCTAGCAAATGCAGAGTCATTGAACACTCCAAGCTATGAGATAGTTATAAAGTGGAAATGTGGTGAAGGTTATGTCTCATGTGACAACATTGAATTCAACGTGAAAAATAAAATTGAGGGAACAACAAATACCTATATTGGTAAATCAATTCACTCTCTATGTGTTGATGGAGTGACACCTTGTAAATTTCAAGGGTATGAGTTTAATACTGATGAATTAAACTATAGCCTTTACATGCGTGGTTTAATCGAAGTGGTAAAAAACAACAATGAAGTGGTGTTGTCGGAGAAAGGTGAGTGGCACTACTAGCACATAACAAACTGTTAAAGTGGGACGTTTAAAGCTTGGCTCGTTTCGCTTCGCTCACAAGTTTAGCCAAGCTTTATCCGCCCCTTAACAGGGCGCTGGGGGATCCCCTCATAATTGAGGCCTCCCGAGCAGATGTATCAAGCGCACGTATTCACGTATAGCCCAGCGCAGTTGCTTTCCTGTCATAAC